>CAMLSI010000003.1 GCA_946482585.1 uncultured Lysobacteraceae bacterium | reverse complement strand
CAGCACACACAGCCACAGGATTCTCATCATGTACTCCGCGTCCGGACCGGCGTCGGGCGTGCAGCAGGATTCATGCCCTGCGCAGGCGACTGAATGCGAGCGACGACGTATCACGGCAAACGAAACGCGGTTTCGCATCCGTACAGGCCATCGCCGCCGGCCTGCCTCGCCGGTACGGCATCGGCATCGCCCTCACCACGCGCGATCGCTGTTCGGCGCGCGATACCAGACCACGAGACCGAGGCCGAGCAGCGCGATGCCGATCCACAGCAGCGCGCGCGGCCACGCCGGAGCGCGCCCGAGCACGTCGACCGTGTCGACGAAGATCGTCTCGCAGGCGCCGTTCTCGCTGTCGTCGCGGCTGGTCGACGTGCCGCGCTGGAACGCGAAGCCGCTCGTGTGGCTGTAGCTCGCGAGCTGTCCGCGCAGCCGCACCTGGTCGCCGACGCGCAGTCCGCGGATCGCGCGCGCCGCACCCGGATCGGCCGTCAGCAGATGATTGTTCGACACCGCGCGCACGTGCGCCGCCGTCACCGGCACGCCGCCCGGATACGAGTAGTAGCAGGTGAACTGCGCATTGTGGAAACTCATGTAGCGATACGCGCCCTCGGCCGCATTGACGCCCCAGACCAGGCACAGGTCCGCGACATTGAGATGGTCGTTGCTGTCGGCGTGGATCGTGTCCCACCAGGTTTCCGTATCGTGCCGGCTGACGACGAGACCGGCGATGTCGTACTCGAACTGCGGCGAGACCCGGTAGTCCACGCCACCGGCGCTGACCGAGAACGGCGCGACGCGCGTCGGCGTCTGCTTCGGATCCGTGCGCAGCTCCGGCGACAGCGTTCCGGGCGGCGGCAGGGCGCCGCGGAAAACCACGCCGGCGACGGCCAGCGCGAGACCGGCGATCAATGTCATGCGCGCGATCGACATGGGCCGGGCACCGCCTCCGCCAAAACGCCAATGATGCCGTCGTCGCACCGACGAAGGCGAGCTTCCGCGGAAGCTACAGGAACGCCGCCACCGCGGCGCAACCGATCACCACGCTCCAGGGCGGCAGGCGTGCCGCCACGAGCAGCGCGAACGCGGCCGCGGCGAGCGCGACGTCCGCGATCGTATGGATCGCCGTGACCCAGACCGGATCGACGAACGCGGCCAGCAGCACACCGACGACGGCGGCATTGATGCCGAGCAGCGCACGCTGCATGCGCGGGTGGTGGCGCAGCAAGTTCCAGAGCGGCAGCGTACCGAGCACCAGCAGGAACGCCGGCAGGAATATCGCGGCCAGTGCGAGTGCCGCGCCGTAGATACCGCTGGGCTCCGGCACGGAGACCGCGCCCAGGTACGCCGCGAACGTGAACAGCGGCCCCGGCACTGCCTGCGCGGCACCGTATCCCGCGAGGAAGACATCGTTGGAGACCCAGCCCGGCGCGACGGTCTGCGTCTGCAGCAGCGGCAGCACCACGTGGCCGCCGCCGAACACGAGCGCGCCGGCACGATAGAACACATCGACGACGCGCAGCGCGGCGTTGTCGGCGAGGCCGGCCGCAAGCGGCAGCAGGACGAGCAGCACGCCGTGGACCGCGAGCAACGCCACGCCGGTCCGCGGGCCGAAGCGCAGCGGAAACGACCGGCCCGGCAGCGCCTCGCCGGCACGCATCGACGCGACACCGATCGCGCCGGCCATCGCGATGACTGCCGCCTGCGTCGCGGGACCCGGCAGCGCGAATGCAACGGCCGCCGCGGCGACCGCCATACCGCGTCGCGGCCAGTCGGGACACAGCGTCCGGCTCATTCCCCAGATCGCCTGCGCGACGACCGCGACCGCGACGACCTTCAGTCCGTGCAGCCACGCTGCGCCATCGCCGACGCCGGTGCCGCGCACGAACAGCGCGAACGCGACCAGCAGCACGGCCGACGGCATCGTGAAGCCGAGCCACGCGGCGAGCGCGCCGCGCCAGCCGGCGCGCAGCACGCCGACTGCGATGCCGACCTGGCTGCTCGCCGGTCCCGGCAGGAACTGGCACAGCGCGACGAGATCGGCATAGGCCCGATCGTCGAGCCAGCGGCGCCGCTCGACGAATTCGGTGCGGAAGTAGCCCAGATGCGCGACGGGTCCGCCGAAGCTCGTCAGCCCCAGCCGCAGGAATACGCGGAACACCTCGAGCGCCGAGGCCTGCGTCGTTTCCGGCGATGCAGCGTCGTGCGTCATGGCGGCATGTGTCGGCGATAGCGGAACGCGTAGGGTAGCGCGACGGGCCATCGGCTCGATCGCCGCGATACCATGATCCGGCCTCTGCGCGACGCGGCGTCGCCGAGCGGACCCGCGCCACGCGACCATCGTCGGCGCGTCGCCCCTTTCGCTTCGCCGCGGCAGCCCCCATCTGCCTGCCACGCTCGGACACTCCGCGCGTTCACCGCCATCCGGACGAGCACGCATGATCCCATTGTCCATCCTGGAACTCGGCCGCGTCCGCGAAGGTTCGGACCGGCGCGCCGCGCTCGACGACGCGCGCGCGCTCGCGCAGCACGCCGAGGCGTGCGGCTACCGCCGCGTCTGGGTCGCCGAGCATCACAACATGCCGACCGTCACCACGGCCGCCACCTCGCTGGTGATCGCGCACATCGCCGCGGGCACGCGGACGATACGCGTCGGTGCCGGCGGCATCATGCTGCCGAACCATGCGCCCTACATCATCGCGGAACAGTTCGGCACGCTGGAGACGCTGTTCCCCGGCCGCATCGACCTGGGCCTCGGCCGCGCGCCCGGCACCGATCAGGCGACCTTGCGCGCGCTGCGCCGCGATCGCGCCAGCGTCGACACGTTCCCGCAGGACGTGCGCGAACTGCAGGCGTTTCTCGGCCCGGTCCAGCCGAACCAGCGCATCGAGGCCGTGCCCGGCTCGGACACGAACGTGCCGCTCTGGATACTCGGCTCGAGCCTCTACGGCGCCCAGCTCGCGGCGGAACTGGGTCTGCCTTACGCCTTCGCTTCGCACTTCGCGCCGCAGGCGCTCGATACCGCGCTCGCGGTCTACCGCGAACGCTTCAAGCCGTCGGCGCAACTCGCGCAGCCGTATGCGCTGATCTGCGCGAACGTGATCGCCGCGCCGACCGACGCCGAAGCGGCGTTCCTCGCGACATCGCAGCAGATGTCCTTCGCGCATCACGTGCGCAACACGCGGCGCCTGACCCAGCCGCCGATCGCGAACATCGAGGACTACTGGTCGCCCGAGGAAAAGGCGCAGGCGTCGCAGATGCTCGCGTGCAGCGTCATCGGCGGCCCGGACACGATACGCCGGGGCGTCGACGCGCTGATCGCGCGCACGCGCGCCGACGAACTCATGATCGTGTCCGACGTGTTCGATCCGGCACTGCGCCGGCGGTCGATCGAGATGATTGCCGCCGTCATGGGCGTGCAGCCCGCGGCGTAGGCGCCTCGGTCGCCAGCGCCAGCGCGAAGAATCGTGTGCCCGGCAGGAACGCGTCGCCGTAGGGCGCGATCTCGACGAAACCGAGCCGCCGGTACAGCGCCTGTGCGGCCGTCATGCTCGCGAGCGTATCCAGGCGCAGCTCGCGATATTCCGCCGCGCGCGCCGCGTCGATCACCGCATCGACGAGGCGCTTGCCGAGCCCGAGACTGCGGTACGCGTCGCGCACGTACAGCCGCTTCATTTCGCCGACCCCGTCTGCCAGCGGGCGCAGCGCGACACAGCCGGCCACGGCATCGCCCGCATATGCGACGAACAGCGCGCCGCGCGGCGGCACGTACGGGGAAGGCAGCGCGGCCAGTTCCGCACCGAAGCCCTGATATTCGAGATCCGTGCCTATCGCCTGCGCGTATTCGCAGAACAGTTCGCGCGCGATCGCGGCCGTTTCCGGGCTCGTGACTCGCACGAGGTCGATTGCCGGTGGATTCATGACGGTCTGCCCATCCGCGCGCCGCGCCGTGCCAGCCGTCCATGTAACGGCACGGGCTTTCCGTTGCAAGGTCTCAGGCCGGACGCTCGATCAGCACAGATCCGTCCGGACATGCGCCGTGCGGTGCTCGAGCCACGCGACGGAAGACCGCATCGGCAGCCGCACGCCGTCAGAACTCGATCTCGCCTTCGAGATAAAACACGCAGGCGCCGTCGAGCTCGACGCGATCGCCCGCCAGGCGGCAGACCAGCTCGCCGCCGCGCGCCGACGCCTGGTATGCGCGCAGCTCGGACTTCCCGAGCCGCGGCGCCCAGTACGGCGCGAGCGAGCAGTGCGCACCGCCCGTGACCGGATCTTCGGGAACGCCTTTCGCCGGCGCGAAATAGCGACTGACGATGTCGCAGTCGCCCTGCCCCGCCGCGGTGACGATCAGTCCCGGGCGATCGAGCTGCGCGATGCGCGCCATGTCGGGCGCGAGATTGCGCACGATGGCTTCATCCTCGAACACGGCGAGGTAGTTGAAGGCATTGACGTGCACCTGCGCCGGCACGGCACCGAGCGCGGCCGACAACGCATCGGACACGTCGACGCGCTGCGACGGCCGCGACGGAAAGTCCATGCGATAGCCGGTCGTCGTACGCATCACCGGCAACGGCCCGCTGGCCGAATGGAACACCACGCGCTCGCGACCGGGCTCGAGCCGCTGCATGACCACCGCCGCGCTCGCGAGCGTCGCATGCCCGCACAGCGGCACCTCGACCGCCGGCGTGAACCAGCGCAGGCGATAGTCGGCGCCATCGGGCACGAGGAACGCGGTCTCGGCAAGATTGTTCTCCGCCGCGATCGCGAGCATGACCGCTTCGGACGGAAACGCATCGAGCAGCACGACCGCGGCCGGATTGCCGCGGAATCGCCGCGTGGTGAAGCTGTCGAGCTGGAACAGGCGTGCGCGCATCGAACCACCCGGATCGTTGAAAGGGATCCGCGACGCCGGCACCTCCGGCGCGACGTCGCGTCGCCCGCACCTTGCGCGAAGCCGGCGAACCCGTCGAGGGCCAATCGCCGCGGAACGGCGCGAACCCGAAACCTACCTGCTTCAGGAATGCGCAGCTGCCGGCGCAAACTCACTCGGGCGCAACGCGTCCGATGTCGCGGCGCATCGGCCGCGCCGCAATCATCACTCCGATAGTCGTCGGCGCCACGCTCGCTTCTCGATGCGCCGCACGTCGGGTTCGTGCACCAGACGTTCGAGATACCGGCTCAGATGCGGCAATTCGTCATCGGCCGGATCGCCCTCGAACGGATGCACCGCGATCAGGTTGCCGTAGTTGCGCGTGTGCTTCTCGGGACTGTCGTCCACGACGAGCACGCGCCGCAGATCGTAGCCGCGACGCCGCACCTTGCGCAGCGGCTTGGACTGGCACCAGGTATCGAGCTCCACATCGCGTCGCAGGGTGCAGCGGTCGCTGGCCCAGACGAACGCCAGACTTTCGCCACCGCCGAACAGGAGTTCGGTGACCGCGCGCGCATACAGCGGCGAGGACGAGGTCCAGACGGCGAGCACGTAGTGTCGCGACGCATGAGCGAGAAACGCACGGACGCCGGGCCGCAGATACAGCGAATACGGTGCGACGACGAAATCCGGCGCGCGCTCGAGCGGCGCCTCACGCGCATGCACCAGCGTCTCGTCGAGATCGAGAATCAACAGAGGCTTGTCGTCGGACATGGGCTCGCATCGTCACCGGCCGCGATCGATTGCGCCGCCGCCGAAGAATGAGCGAGCGAGCGTGCCGTGTACAGGTACGGCGCGCGCAGACTCGCCATCAGTACGGCGACTCCGGCGAAACCACCTCCCAGCGACCGAACCGCGTCAATCTCGCGGCCGACGCGAGCGCGACCGATGCAACGTTGTCGAGCTGGCAGCGATATTGCGCTTCGTAACCCTGTTCGAACGCGTGTCGGCCGATCGCGCGCACGACGTCGCGCGCGAATCCGCGGCCGCGATGCGAAGCCAGCGTCAGAACGCCGAGATCGGCGAGCGGCGCGTCGCGCCAGGGATAGGCGCTCGCGGCGCAGGCGAGGCGATCGCGCTCGAACCGGCCGAACACGCTCCAGTGATCGAATTCCACATAGGCGTCGTCGAGATCCTGCGCCGGGGCGGATGCGCGGAACTCCGCGAACGCGGCTGCATCACAGTCGGTCAGCCGGCGCGCCGTACCGTGCGGACTCGCCTGCAGGATCGCCCGGTCGGCTTCGGAAAAATAGAACAGCCCGTCGGCCCCGTGCAGAACGACACCCGCCTCGGCCAGCCGGTGCCGGAACGCCACGGGCGACCACGGACCGGCCCGGTCGAGTGCGAGCCTGTCGGCCAGCGCGGGCGCCAGTGTCGCAAAGGTCCGTTCGTCGGCGGTCTGCAACAGCATGACGCGGCGCTGCGGAGCGAGGCCGGGATTGACCGTCACGGAAAAAGCGTCGTCGCGGTAAACGGCGTGTCCGACCGAGAACAGGCGTTCCCAGTACGCGCTGACGGTCTGCGAAAAACTCGACATCGATAGCATCGGCGGAAGCCTTCCCGTCGCGTGGGTGAAAGGAGCGCTCAATCGCCCCGGCGAAAGCGCTTCGATTGCAACAGACCGGATGGCCGGGACGTCGGCACCGTGCCATAGTGCCGCGATTGTCCGCCGGGATCTCCGCCATGCTGCTCGCCGTCGCTCTCAGTGCCGTCAACATGCTGTGCGCCGCGCCGATCGAGCGCGATGCCATCGACGACATCGTCGCTGCCGAACTGGCCGTGCAGAAAGCGCCCGGCGTCACGCTCGCGGTCGTGAAGAACGGCAAGCCGGTCAAGGTCGCCGCATACGGTCTGGCCAACGTCGAGCACGGCGTACCCGCGAAGCGCGAGACCGTCTATCAATCCGGATCGGTCGGCAAGCAGTTCACCGCCGCCGCCGTGATACTGCTCGTCAGCGACGGCAAGCTCGATCTCGATGCGTCGATACGCCGCTACCTGCCGGACGCGCCGTCGATCTGGCAACCCGTGACCATCCGGCATCTGCTGACGCATACCAGCGGCCTCGCCGACTGGAACGAACTGAATCGCTCGATCGAACGCGACGATCACACCGAAGAGCAGCTGCTCGAGAAGCTGTTCACGCGCAAGCTCGACTTCGCGCCGGGCGAGCGTTTCGACTACAGCAATACCGGCTACGCCCTGCTGGGGATCCTGGTTTCCCGGGTATCGGGACGCTTCTACGGCGACGTGCTGCGCGAACGCCTCTTCGCGCCGCTCGGCATGTCGACGCGCATCATCAGCGAGGCCGACATCGTTCCGCATCGCGCTGCCGGCTATCGCTTCGTCGACGGCCGGCTCAAGAACCAGGAATGGGTGTCGCCGAGCGCCAACTCGACCGGCGACGGCAGCCTGTATCTGACCGTCGACGATCTGATCCGCTGGGACGCCGCGCTCTACACCGATCGCCCGCTGCCGAAGGCGACGCGCGAACTCATGTGGACATCGGCGAAAACGCGCGACGGCAAGCCGACGGGCTACGGATTCGGCTGGATCGTCGACGACGTCGACGGCCATCGCCGCGTGGGCCATCCGGGCGAATGGCAGGGTTTCAGCACCGTGATCGATCGCTACCTCGACGACGGGCTCACCGTCATCGTGCTGATGAACGCGGAACGCAGCGACGATCCCACCGTCCCCGGCGCGAATCCGTCGAGGATCGCGGATCGGATTGCGGCGCACTATCTCGCACGCGAGTAATCCGGCCACTGCGCCGCAGCACGACGGCGTATCGTTCGCCGGGCAGCGGAAGGCGCCGCCGTCGCGCCGACGCGGCCACAGGCGCGGGCGACGAACCGCTACTCGAACCCATCCGCGAACACGATGTCGCCCGTCGCCGCCATCGCCCAGCCGAATCCCGCCGCGACGCGATGTTCCCAGCCCCACTTGCGCCACGGGCTCACGCGGAACGCGGTCGCGCCCGAGGCCGGCGCGTTGGGGCGTATCCAGTAGTTCACGCCGGTGTCGTAGGTGAAGTACACCTCGTTCGCACGATCATGCAGCGCCTGCGACGGAAACCCCTGCGCATCCGCGAAATAGGCGGCCCAGGCAAGGCCGCTCGCGACGTCGAGCGCATGCTCCACGTCTTCCGCATTCACCTGCCCGTCGGCGCCGTTGCTCAGCATCGCGTAGCGCGGCAGCGCGAGCGGGTCTTCGTAGGTGTCGTACATGTGATCGATCGTCGTGACCGTCGCGGCCGACAGGAAGGTGCCGAGGCGACGCAGTATCGTCGCGGTCGACGCATCCTCGGCGCTCGCATACGCACGCGTCAGCGCATCGGCGAGCAGCACGCTCATCCAGCTCGATCCGCCGAAGGACGCATCGTCCCAATCGCCGTCGTGCTGCGAACCATAGTGATAGAAGCCGCCGTCGACGAAACCGGGCGGTTGCGGAATCGCGCCGTTGGCCCCGTTCTGGTGGCGTGCGAGCTCGGCGACGAGACCGTTGATCTTGTCGCGCAGCGCGTTGCCGCCGTTGAACTCGTACGCGACGACATTCGCGAGCAGCTTGAACGCCGCGTGGCGCTCGGTCCAGAAGCGGTCCGGATCGTTCTGCCAGACATGATTGAACGAATCGTGCGCACTCACGACCGCCGTGATCTTGCCGGCGAGGCTGGTATCGCCGGTCAGCCAGGCCGTATAGGCGAGGTTCTCCGCATACGCGTATTTCGTGTCGCCGGCGCGCAGGGTGAAGTAGCCCTGGGCATTGAGGCGATCGGCGTAGTAGTCCGACGCGCGCACGGCCTCGCGCAGCGTTTTCAGCGTGCCGCTGCGGAAATACAGCGTGTACATGGTCGACGGACGATCGTACAGCCACGGGTCGAAGCCGGTCTTGTACGGGCACTGATTGGCGACGGTGACGCGCGCGTCGTCCTCGTTGACGACCGAATAAAAATTGTTCTTCAGCGCGCGATCGGCCTCGGAATGGCCCGGCCAGTGCTGCGTGCCGCTCATGGTCTGCGGGTTGTCGCGCGTCGTTGCGATCGCGTCGTCGAACGGCAGGCTGCGCACGCCCTTGAGCACGCCGTTCGACAGCCAGGTCTTCGGCAACACGGCGAACACGTCGGGCTCTTCGACCGCATCCGCGGCGACGAACGTGCCCGACTGCACCGTGTGCCAGCCCGAGCGCGGCGACGTGAGCGCGGCGATGTTCTGCGTGCGCGGGACGCCGCCCCAGGCGAGCTGCAGCGACTCGCACGCCGTGCCCGCGAACGTGTGGTTCAACTGGACGCGCACGATGCGAACGGATGCGCCGTCGATCGCGCCGTTGTAGCGATGCCGCCACGGCGCGAGCTGATCGACATAGATCGGCACTTCGACGTTGTTGCGCAGCAGCCGCACGGTGGAAAGACCGGCCTGCGTCAGCGAGCCGCGCGGAAACGGCACACCGAATGTCACGAGGCGCGGACCGGCCGCGAGGTTTTCGGTCGGACACAGCGAGACGGGAATGCTGCCGCTGATCACCGGCGGCGCAAGGAACGGCGCCGCGGCGTGCGCCGCCGTCGCCGCCATCAGTGCGATGGCAGCGCCAATCAATCGTTTCATAGAGCCCCCGACGTTGCGTCGCGCCCTCCCCGGCGCGCCTGGCGCGGATGATCCGGATAGTCGCGAACCGCGGACGAGACCTGGGTCAGGAAAACCAACACTCGCGATGTCCGGCCCGACGAGCGGTCCCTGCGGCCGGATGGAATGCGCCGCCATCCCCGGTAGCGTGCGCCCGCGCCGCCGAGCGCACGATCGAGGCGGTGAGGCCGAATCGAAACGGTTCGAGCGATATGCGAGCCCGCGCGCGCCGGCAGATTTCGCGGATCGCCGGCCGCTTTCGCCAACGGATCATTTTCCCGTTCGAACCGGAACGCGCCCGTCTCGCCTCAGACGTACTGCCGATGGAGCGCCAGAGCTATCAGCGGAAAGAGAACGCATCGCGGATGCCGAGCAGCCCGGCAGCGATCGACGAACATGTTCGGCCTTCGCCCTCGCTCCCGTTCTCGACGGAATGCGATCCATCGCCTGACACAGCAGCCCCCTCGACTATCGCGCCATGAGTTCCCCCAGTGAGTTCAAGACAACCCGTCGCGGCCGGGTTTCGGACCTGTTCGACGCGACGGCCGACGGCGCCGTGCTGATGGTCGTCCATGGCGAACGGTTCGGTCATCGTCTTCGCATCGGCGCGACGCCCACCTCGATAGGACGCGGCGGCGACTGCGACTTTCGCGTCGACGATCGCGCGGCGTCGCGCCGTCACTGCATCGCCTGGGCGGAAGGCGGCAGATACTGGGTGCGCGATCTGGGATCGACCAACAAGACCTGCGTCAACGAACAGTTCGTCGCCGAGGCCGAGCTCAAGGCCGGGGACTATCTCACCGTCGGCAATACGGTGTTCCGCCTCATCCGCAACGGAACGCTCGAAGCGCGCTACCACTCGGGCCTCAATCGATTGGCGACGATCGACGCGCTGACCCAGCTGCCCAACCGCCGCCACTTCCGCGATCTCCTCGACGCGGCCTGCGCGGATGCGCGCGCGAGTCGTATACCCCTGTCCCTCGTGTTCCTCGATCTGGATCATTTCAAGCGCATCAACGACACCTTCGGCCACTGCGCGGGCGATGACGTGCTGCGCGCCGTCGCGACGTTCCTGCGCGATCATCTCGGCGCGCACGAGACCGCCGGCCGCCTCGGCGGCGAGGAGTTCGCGCTGTTGCTGCCGCATACGCCGCTGCACGTCGCGCGCCTTCGCGCCGAAGGGTTGCGGCGCGCGATCGCGGCGCACCAGATGCCGGCCAGCGGCGATCTCATCGTCGTCACGACCAGCATCGGCATTGCCGAATGGGGACGTCGCTACGCGTCGGTCGCCGACCTGATGCGCGATGCCGACCGACAGCTGTATCGCGCCAAGGCGCTGGGCCGCAATCGCGTGTGTACGTCGCTGGAAGAAGTCGGCGCCTGACGCAGCGCATCGTGGTCGCATGCCGTGAAGGCGCCTCGCGCCACGACGCGGCAGACCCCCACGCCATCCTCGAACGACACCGTCGGCGGCCACGTGCCTGCCGCGCCTAACCCATGCTCGCCGCTGGCGTCGCCGCGGCGAGGCGCAGGATCATCGGTTTGTTCAAGCCGCAGGCGCATCGGCCTGATATTCCTGGTGCGGCTGAACGCGGCGTGGGCGAGGGTCGACACTGCGGCCGATCGCGAGCTCCGCCGGAAATCCCGAGTGCCGTTCGAACGGAATTGCCATGACTGACATCGAAGACCCGGACCGCCGGCCGCGGCGCGACCCATGACGCGCGCAGCCCCGGAAACCTCGGCACCCGCCGCGTGGCGCGGCACCTTGCAGCTCGGCCCCGGCTGGGCCGTCTATCGCGGCGATGCCGGCGAGAACGCCTGGCATGCGCACCATGCGCTGCAACTGACGGTCGGCCTGCGCGACACCGTCACGGTGAGCCTGCCCGATGCGACCGATGTCACGGCACGCGGTGTCGTGATCCGGCCGGACCAGCTGCACCGTCTCGCCGGCAACGGCACGCCGGTGCTGACCGTCTACCTGGACGGTCACGGCACCGTCGGTCGCGCATTGACCGACCTCTGCACCGACGGACCGCAATGCGTCGACGCGTCCACGGCACTGGGATTGATCGCGATGGCGAACGAAGAACCCGACGGCGCTGCCATGGGTCACGCGCTGCTCGCGCACTGGCAGTACGACCTGCCCGCGTCGCAGGTCGCGCCGGCCGCCGCGGTGCGGCGCGTGCGGCAGGTACTCGACACGCTGGCCCACAGCGCATGGCACGACGTGCCGCTCGACCTGGCATCGCTCGCCGCACGCGCGGCGCTGTCGCCGGGTCATTTCGCGCAGTGCCTGCGCACGGAAACCGGACTGCCGTTGCGCGCTTACCTGCGCTGGCAACGCCTGCAGCGCGCGGTCGCCGCCGCACTCGCGGGAGCGACGCTGACACAGGCGGCGCACGACGCCGGCTTTGCCGACGCGGCACATCTGACGCGCACGTTCCGGCGCCACTTCGGTCTCGCACCGTCGGCGATCTTCGCGAACGTCACCACCGCACGTCCCGCGGTTCGTTCAAGCGCCGCAGCCTGACCGCGGCGCAGGCTGCGACTCCGCCTTCACATCGGAGTCCTGCATGCGCGCTGCCGTGGTACGCACGATCAGCTATCCCCTCATCGCCGGCGGTCTCGGCGCCGTCATCGCGATCGCGACGACGTACGGCGTTCCGTACTGGCCGCTGTTTCCCGTTCTCGTGGCCCTCGGCCTCTGCGCAGTCGCCTGCCTCGAGCAGCGCCATCCCTACGAACCGCTCTGGCGCCACGACCGCGGCGACCTGCGCACGGACATCGTCCACGCGCTCGTCAATGTCGGCCTGCAGTTGCTCGCGATCGAGGCGTTGTTCGCGCTGCGCGAGCGATTCGCGCCCGACGCGCTCTGGCCGCATGCCTGGCCCGTGGTGCTGCAGATCCTGCTGGCCGGCACCGTCATCGATCTCGGGCTGTACCTCATGCATCGCTGGAGCCATCACGCACCAGGACTGTGGGTGCTGCACGCGCCCCATCACAGCCCGGAACGCCTGTACTGGCTCAACGGCGAACGACGTCATCCGCTCCACGCGCTGCTGATGGCCGGGCCGGGCCTGCTGGCCGTCGTGCTCGCCGGCGCGCCGCCGGCCGTCATCGCCGCCTGGCTCGCATTCCTGACCATCCATCTCGCCTTCCAGCACGCGAATCTCGACTACACACTGGGACCGCTCAACCGCTGGATCGGCGTGGCGGCCCTCCATCGCTGGCACCACAAGCGCGAGCACGAAGATGCACAAGTGAACTTCGGCGAATTCTGGATGATCTGGGACCGGCTGTTCGGCACGTTCCACGATGCCCCCGGCGTCCTGCGCGCCGGCGACGTGGGACTGCGCGACCGGGACTATCCGCAGACCTATCTCGCGCAGTTGCGTGCGCCGTTCGGCGGACGGCGGTGAAAGGCGACGTGCCGGGCGACCGGTTCACGCGGTGAGCCGGCGAGGCCCGACGCCTGCGAACGGCGCCGCCACCGCGCGCCGTTCGCGCTATCGACCGGCGCCTGCGACATCGATCTCGCGCCGCATTTCGAGCAGTTGCAGGACGGCAGCCTGGAACGCCGACGGCTGATCGAGAAACGCGTAGTGTTGCGCCTGCGGAATTTCCACGAAGCGTTTCGCCGGCGCCTCGAGTGCCGCGTAGTAGTCGCGGATCAATGCGACGGGCGTCACCCAGTCGTCGCTGCCGACGATCGCGACATACGGCATCTGCAGCCGCGGCGCCTCGTGCAGTGCGCGGAAACCAACGATGCCCGGAATCGCGCGCTGCCAGCGCTGCCACCAGCGCGGCGATTCGGCGATGAGCTTGCACGGCCCCCGATAGATCAGTCCGCAGGCCTCGCGCACGGAATGCGCTGGCGACGTCAGGTAAGTCCACCAGCGCGCGCGCGGCGTATGCCGCGCGGAGACGTTCATGAGGCCGTAGGCTTCGAGCCAGCGGCGCTGCTGGGCGACCGCCGCGAAATCGATCATCGCCGCATCGTCGTGCCGCGTCAGCGTCGGCGGTATCCGGTCGAATGCCTGCAATGCCGTCGTGTTGGATTCCGCCGCCGCGAGCGTGCGGAGCTGCGCCATCGCAAGTTCATTGCCGTGCGGCCAGTCGACGGCCTGACCGACGGTCGCGATGCCGAGCACGTTGTCCGGATGCGCGACCGCAACCCGCAGCGCCAGCGCCGAACCGAACGAATGACCGACGAGATAGATGCCGCGGCGACCATGATCACGCTCGAGCACCTCGATGAAGCGGACCGTGTCGTCGACGAGCTCGTCGAACGTCGGTGGCTCGGGAAACGGCGCCGATGCGCCGACACCGTTGTTCTCGACATGCACCACGACGAAATGCCGCTCCAGCACATTGCCGAACTCGCGCGCGAGCGGCACGACGCTTTCGCCGGGACCGCCCGGAAGGAACAGCAGCAGCGGCGCGTCGCGGTCGCTGCCGCGCAGATGCAGGACGGAAATCCCGTGACGGGTTTCCACCCGGCGCATCGCGTGGATGCCGTGTGCACCGACGTCCTCGTCGCCGCGGCGGCGATATTCGCGCGCGCCCCAGACAGCCAGCACTGCCGCTGTCACGAGAACGCCCGCCAGCCGGATCAGCCATCGCAACGATCTACGCAAGGTCATGCGGGCAGCCATCGACAGAACCGGCCGCCACTATCCACGGAAACGCCGGCGGCAGGTGTTGCTGCGACAAGTCGCCGCGCTGGAAGCATCGTCGCCTGCCGATGACGAGTCCGCCGGCGCAGCGTGCACGCGCTGCCGTTCCGGCCGTGAAGCACCGTCCGTCGAATGACGGATGAACACCGCTGCGCCGCCGACGGACGACTGGCACGCCGCATGCTCTTCATTCGGGCGCGCCGCGAATCGCGGCGTCGCGTATCCGCGTCGAACGACGCTCGCAGCGCCTGAGAACAGGCGCTCCCCTGCAGCCGTCGCTTGCGCCGATGCGACAGCGAGCCGTGCCTCGTCACGACATCGTCGGCAGCCGATCGGCACTTTTTACAAAAGAGGTGAATCCATGAAACGTTTTGCACTCATTCTTGCGATCGCGAGCATGGCCGGCTTCGGCATTGCTCAGGCCGAAAGACCGGCGAATCCGGAAATTCCGCCGTCGGAATCGAATCCGGGCACGCGTCCGGCGAACAACCCCGTCACCACGCCGCTGCCGGCGAGCACGACACCGTTCGAAACCGTCGACAAGAACGGCGACGGCAGCGTCAGCCAGACGGAACTGGACGGCGCGCACCTGCAAGGCATGACGCTCGCGCGCGTGGACACCGACAAGGACGGCCAGATCTCGCGCACCGAATGGTCGACGCAGCAGCAGAAGGACAAGGCTGCGAACCAGCGCAAGTAGATCTGCGCCAGACCTGTCGAGACGCAGCCCGCGCGCTGCACGGGAAGCGGAGTCCGGCAAGCCCTCTATCGCAACGAGAGGGCTTGCTGCCTCGCCTACGATCCGCGCAGCGCCGCAATCTGCGCGTATACCGCAAGACGCAGGCGGTTGACCGCACCGAGCGGACGATGATCGGCCGAGCAGTGCCACGGATTGAACGCAAGACGTTCCGCGAGCGCGTCGCGTTCGTCCGATGCGAAATCCTGCGGCTCCATCGTCAATCGCGCGACCGGCACGAACGGCGCGTCGCGCTCGTCCCATTCGACGGTGGGATCCTCGACGGGCTGCGCCGCACTCGAACGCGCCTGGATCGCGAGTTCGAACACCACCGCATCGTGCGTGAGCACCTGACGCAACGACTCGCGCAACGCATCGTCTCCGCGTCCCAGCGGCGCATCGTCCAGGGGGGCGAGCGGCCGGAAGCGATATTTGATCGCGCGCCGGTCCGCGCCGCGGCCCCACACATAAGGCACCGTCGACCAGAATCGCGTGCGATGCAGCGGGGCGAGCGGCTGTCCCGCGGCCGCCGTCGCGATCGCCGCGCCCTTGATGCCCAGCGCGAGCGGCGCCGCCAGACGTTCCCACCACTGCGAGCTCAATCCGCGACGGATGAAGGTCAGGTAGTCGCGCGGATCCGCGATGAAGAACCGCGGATAGTTGATCGCAATGAAATCGCAGGCGTTCGGAAACGCCGCATCGTGACGCAGACGCTTTCCCTTCGGTCCGAGCACCTTCACGGCCATGCCGCGCGCATCCAGCCGCTGATCGCTGCGCGGCTTCGGTGCCGAATTCGAGAATCGCACCCAGGCTTCGTACGATGCGCCCGCGCGGAACAGGTCGGTCTCCCACGCCGCCGGCAGGTCATCGCTCACCGCCAGCGTCGCGTGGATGCATCCGTGCGCTTTCGGATGCACGTCGCGACGATACGGCCCCGCTCCGTCGCGCCGGCGCACGAACGCCTCGATGAGATCCGCCATTTCCCGCGCGAGTTCCGTCTCGCCGGGATAGGCGATCTCGCCGAGTTCTTCATCCGGCGATGCCATGGGACCGGGCGGCGTGCGACGAGCCATCTGGCGTGCTCCGGGAAAGTCCGGCACTACTGTGACAGGCGACAAGTCGCCGTTGTGTGGTGAACGTCGCCGGATGGCGACATGGGACATCCACCGGCCGAGCGCTTCACCCTGCGCTCGCGGGCGCAGCGCAATTCCATGAAGGCATCCGGCGTGCAATCCACGTTCGCGCAAAACCGTGGCCGCCCCTATTCGCGCTGTCGGCACATCAATGCATGGATCTCCGCGCCGCATGAGGGGTCTTTCCGGTCCATTCCTGGAAAGCGCGGAAGAACGAGTTCGGGTCTTCGAAGCCCAGCAGAAAACCGATCTCGCCGACCGGGAGGGCCGTTTGCGTGAGGTAGTGCCATGCCAGGTCCTCGCGCGTGCGATTGACCAGCATCCGGAAGTTGTCGCCTTCCGCTTCCAGGCGACGTTGCAGCGTGCGTTTGCTCATAGACAGTCGGTTCGCCACGGCCTCGATGCCGGACAGTCCGCCGGGCAGCAGTTCGAGCAATGCGGATCGCACCCGCTGCCGGGTCGTCGCCGATGCATCCAGTTCGCCCAGGCGCTTGCGCAGATCCGGCTCGAACACCTGCCACATCGCATCGTTCGCCGTGAGGAACGGACGATTCGCATCGCTCGCCGACAGCGTCAGGCAAGCGGTCTCGCCCCGGCGCACGGCAACACCGAAGAACGCCGAATACGCGGCGATCTGCGCCCGCGGCGGCAACTGCGGCAGCGTCACCTTCGTCGCCGAGACGGGTTCCCGCGTGGCGAGACGGATCAGCCGCATCAGGAACGCGAGCTCGACGGCCACGACGACGAACGGCACGTCGCCGTGCGCCTCCAGCCATTGCGGGGAAAGCGACAGCTCGCCGCGACGCCCGACCGCCGCGACCAGTCGCATGGGCGCGATGAGTTTCTTGTACGTCGCCAGCCGCTGGGCTGCCTGCATCATGTTCGCGCTGCACAACGCCGCGAAGATCGGCGGGACGAAGGCTTCCGCCGGGATCGCCTCGACCAGTCGCAGCGGAAACAGCGGATCGCCGGCTTCCGCGTCCAGGCTTTGCCACAGGCGAAAATAGTCCGCCGTCGTCAATCCGCTCTGCGGACGCGAGAACAGGTCTTCGGGCAAGCCGGCGCGCCGCAGCACGCGGTCCGCACGAAGGCCCAGGTCCTTCAGCAGAAGGCGCCAGCCCGGCTCGATCGGAAACGTCGCGTTGCGTGTCATGGTCGGCCGATCTGGCTCATGATCAGGCGATCATAGAGGCGATCGCCGAAATACTTGCGCGCGAACAGGAGTGGCCGCGCCAGCTTGCCGGCGACGTAGCGCGTCTTCGGGCGCATTGCCTCGACGGCCCGGACGATGGCATCGGCGACGACCGACGGCGGCGACATGGGAACGGTGGACGCGGCGATCGCCTGCGCCAATCCGCCGTACGCGCCGCGGCCGGAACGCTCCAGCATCGGCTGCGTCATCACGTTGCCGAATTCCGTGGCGATGATGCCCGGCTCGACGATGACCACGCGGATGCCGAACGGTTTCAGCTCGAGACGCAGGCAGTCGCTCCAGCCTTCGAGCGCGTGCTTGGTCGCGTGGTACCAGGCGCCCAGGGGCGTGTAGATCTTTCCGCCCATCGACGACACGTTGATGATGGTTCCCTTGTTCCGCGTCCGCATCGACGGGATCAGGAGCTGGGTCAGACGCGCCATCCCGAACAGGTTGACCTCGAACTGGTAGCGCGCGTCGTCGATGGAGGTTTCTTCCACCGATCCGTACATGCCGAAGCCCGCGTTGTTGATCAGCACGTCGACGCCGCCGTGCTCGCCCGCAATCCGGCCGACCGCGCCGGAGACCTCGGCCTCGATGGTGATGTCCATGCGAAGAGGGATCGCTCCCTGCTGTTCCAGCTCTCGCATCGCGTCCAGGCGGCGCGCAGCCACGTAGACCGTGTGTCCTTTCCGGACCAGAGCCAGCGCTGCAGCCTTTCCGATACCCGAGGAAGCGCCGGTGACGAGAATGATGCTCATGGTGGGCCTGGAAGATCGTCGTCGAGGAGAAGGCAGTCAATGTAGCCTCGGGGACCCATGCGGCAACTCGCGGAACGCGCCAGACGATCGGCGGATTGCGCCAACCTCATGACCTCGGCCTCGACCGCCGAAGCCGACTCCGGGCCTCCCGCAGCGCTGCCGGAATTCGCGGATCAGCCGTAGGAACCGTGCTCCGTCCCGCGGACACGGAGCCAGTGGCTTGGCGGTGGGACTGGCGCAGATCCCGTCTCCGCCGCTGCGCACAATGGCCGACGCGCAAGCGAATGCGCGAATTCCGCGCCATCGTTGTTCGAATGGCGAATCGGTCCACGATTGGTGGATGTCCCATTCGCTTGCGATTCGCATGTGCGGCGCCAGTCATGCCCTATGGATGGACACTCCGCCGTCCACGAGCAGCGCGATGCCGGTGATGAAGCTCGATGCATCCGAAGCGAGATGAAGCACCGACCGGGCAATTTCTTCCGGCTGCGCGAGGCGCCTGAGCGCATGCAGGTTTTCGATGAAATCACGTGTGCCTTCCGGCGCATCGGGAAGATTGGCGACATTCATCGGCGTATCGGTGCCCCCGGGCAGCACGGCGTTGGCACGGATGCCCTTTGCGCCGTACTCCGCGGCGAGGACCTGGGTCAGTCCGATCATGCCGGCCTTGCTGGCCGCGTAGGCGGCCATTCCGGGAAATCCGGCGGTCCAGCCCACGAACGACGACGTGAAAACGAGAGAGCCGCCGCCCCGCGCGAGCATCGCCGGGACCTGATACTTCGCACCGAGGAACGCGCTCGTCAGATTGGTGTCGATCGTCTCGCGCCACTGCTCGAGCGAGATGTCGGCAACCGGCCCCATCGTGCCGACGGTGCCTGCGTTGTTGAACGCAATGTCCAGTCCGCCGAAGCGCCGCACGGCGGTATCGACGAGATCTTTCGCCAGTGCTTCATCCCTGATGTCGCCGGCCACTGCAATGGCCTGGCCGCCGGCGGCTTCGATCTCGGCGACCAGCGCATCGAGCACATCCTTGCGACGCGCGCCTACGACCACCTTGGCGCCCTCGCGCGCGAACAGCCGGGCCGTGGCGAGCCCGATTCCCGAACTGGCACCGGTCACGATGGCCACTTTGTCGGTAAGTACCTGCATTTCCCGCTCCTGCGTCGATGGTGTCCCGCCACCGTATCGATCGCTGTCGCCGGCTCCCATCCGATTCTTGTTTCCCGAACGACGCGCCGGCGGGAGCGGGCTGCGAAAAGACATTCCTGCTTCCGGGGCACTCCTGGCGCGTGCATCGAGGCGATGGCGGGCGGGAATCAGAACGAATCAGAACGAATCAGAACGGAATCAGAACGGGACACCCACCATTCGGCGGCCGAGATTGGGAGGCCGAGATTGGGACACCCACCATTCAGGCCGAGATTGGGACACCCACCATTCGGCAACGCGGCGGCCAAGATCGGGACACCCACCATTCGGCAATGCAGCGAATCCGGCCGAGATTGGGACACCCACCATTCGGCAATGCAGCGAATCCACGAAGTGGGTGTCCCCGTTCCCCGCCGTTCCCCGCCACCGTTCCCCTCCGCTTGGTGGTGACGACATCGAACAGGCCGCTTCATGCTCTCGTCGCAACCGGAACATTCGCCGAATGAAGCAGACAGCAAACTGCCGATGCGATAGGGCGGTGCTGACGCGGCACGCGGCGAAATCGTCACAGATTTCACGAGGCCATCACGATCACAATAGTGCCGTTCATGATCGTCGGGGCGGGCATGCGCGAGAACTCAGCACCATTCTGTAGCGGACTCGACCAGGCGCTCGAGCGCGCGAGGCATGCCGAGCACGAGGCGCGCGGCGCCTACATCAAGACGATGCTCGCCAGGACGGTCGACACACCCGCACTCGATCGTCTTCGCCTGCGCTGGGCTCAAGCCTGTGACGAGCTCGACCTGCTGTTGGCCACCCGGGAAGTCGGCGCGCACCCGTAGGGGGAAGTCCCGTATTCAGCGCGCATGCGCCTGGCAATAATGAGCTCCTGCACGTCGGGAGCCAGCCATGGCCGAATACAGTGCTGTCGAAGACGTCGTCGAGCTTCTCTCGGCGCCCGATTTGCTGTCGCAAGCCGCAACCTCGCCCGCTGTCCGCACATCGCTCCGCGGAATGCTCGATCAGGTCACCGAAGAGATCGCCACGCTGTCGCTGCTAGTGCCGCCCGCTGCGACGGCCGACAGCAGGACGCTTGGCCAAAGCCTGCGCGGGCGCCAGATGATCGCGGCCCGATTGCGGGACATCCTGGAATCCAGCCACAGCGTCTCCGCATAACCGACTGCACGCGTCGTCTCGTCGACGATTCGAGCTACAGGCGTCATCGGCTATCGATCCGCAAGAGTTGCCCGCCGCCCCGCAGCCGACAACGCGACGGGCTCATGGATCGCCGGGATACTCAGCCGCCGAAATCGTCGCCGAACAGCAGGTCCGTCGTGCCGAACTGATAGGCCCCGGCATCCGGCGGCGGATTCCGCGGCCCACCATAGAACTCCAGCGGCGAACTCGCCAGCGGATGACCTGTACCGACGATCGCGGCTGCCGCAGAAGCGGCCTCGAGCATGTAGTCCGGCGCGGCAGGCGCGGCGAAGCCCGGCAGTGACGCGCTCGAGGCCATGTCGAAACCGGATGCGGCGCGCCAGGACGCGAGCGCGCCGGAACCCTGCTCCCATTCGCGCCCCGGGCCGGCCACGAAACCGCAGACATTGTTGTCGACGGCGGCATACGCGCCGAATGCAAGGTTGAGCGACAGACAGGACCACGAACCGCTGGACGTCGTGCTCTGTAGCGCATTGCTGACGACGACGTGTTGATTGCCTTCATCGCCGAGCCGGATGCCGATGCTGGACGCCGCCGTCAGGTAGAGCGCGTTGTTGCGGATCGTCAGGCGCGTCATCGGCAGATCGTCGGTCGCGCGCGCGACGGCCGGTGCCGCGATGCCGATGCCGCCGAAACTCTGTTCGCTCACGATGACATTGTTCTCGACCACGCAGTCCTGGCAACTCGCGAGCGCGATCGCGACATTGCCGACGTTGCGGAACGTGTTGCCGCGGATGACGGTGCGCACGAAGCCCTCCGGCGTCGCGTAGGCAGGCGTGACGCCCAGTCCCCAGCAGGCCGGATCGGCGGCGCCCACGTCTTCGCGGATCAGATTTCCTTCGATCAGCAGATCCGTGTGCTCGCCGTGAACCGCGAACGACCCGCCCTGGCAATTGCCGCTGGCGACCGCGGCGGAACGATACAGTTCGTTGCGCAGCACGCGCACGCGATGCGTCGGACCGTTGGACTGGCTCAAGTACACATTGTGCTGAAATACCGTGCCGGTGCCGTTGCCCGCGAAGCGATTGCCGGAGAGCAGCAGGTCGTCGCCCGCGCCGAGCCATCCCTGCGCCCGGTTGCCTTCGATCTCGCTGTCGAGCAGTTCGATGCGGGAACTGTGCCCGTCGCAGGCGGGATCGCTGCCGCACGCATTGGATCCGGCCAGGTGCACGCCGATGCCGAAGCCGCTGATGCGCAGTCGTTCGAAACGCACGTCGTCGACGTCGTTGAAAAGAAAGATCCCCCAATCGTCATTGCTGCAGGCGGTGCAGGCCACGTCGAGGTCGCGCACGCGATACCCGCCGTCCTGCGCGGCGTCGCCCGCATTGGCGAAATTGAAACCGTGGCCGCTGGATTGGACCAGGCGCGGCCGCGCTTCGCTGCCGGATGCCCAGCTTGCCGAGTAGGCCTCGACGGTACATCGCTGCGCCGCGGTGCACTGCTCATTCAACCATTGCGTGCTGCCGGCGATCGGAAACACGCCGCCGCGGCAGAAGCGAAGGCTGTCGCCCGCAGCCAGGCCGGACCACGCATCCTGGGCCCGGTCGTAGCTGCGCCATGCCGTCGCCGGCGACGTGCCCGCCGCGGCATCGTTGCCGACGACGCACGCGATGGCGGCACCCGACGCGCAGTCGCAGACGAAATAGTCCGCAGCCGATACCGGAAAACCGCAGGCCGCGAACAGTACGATCAGTGACGCCGCAGCACGCCGCAAAAGTCGGCGGCACGCCGGTTCGACGGCAACCGACGGACCGGGGACGAGCGAGGCTTCCGGAATCGCAAACATGCAGAACCTCTGTGGCAGCGACAAGGCGCAGCACCGCCAGCGTTCCATCGCGGGCCGCCATCCGACAAGCGCAGCAACGCCGCCTCGGAAGACAACAGAACTCGCTGACGCCTCGCGGGCGCGATCCGGTCGAGAACGCAAGATTCGGGACCGGCCACCCTGCGGACACGTCGGCACCATTCGATCGGCCAGGCGAGGCTTCATTCGTCCACAGCGCAGGCGGGCATCTTCGCTCACCGCATGCCCGCGACCTCGCGAACGGCACCAGCGTACGTTCCGGAACGCTGCGATGCATCCGGAAACCGTCGCGGCGACGCGCCGGAATTTTCTGATCCGGGACGCCGCGCGTTCGAAACCGAAATGAGCGACGAGACTGCAGAAACGAGGACACCCACGATGTGACGCAGAAGCGCGATCACCCGCAGATGACGCCGCTCACGATCCGCGCAGATGAGGACACCCACGATCCGGACCGGGATTCGGGTGCACAAGTAATGGATGTCCCCATCTGCAGCACCCATCTGCATCGGGATTCGGGTGCACACGTAGTGGATGTCCCCATCTGCACCGTCGCATCTGCACCCACAACTAGTGGATGTCCGCATCCGCCCCCATCCGCTACGCCCATCCGCTGTGGTGCCCATCCGCTGTGCCATCTGCACTCGTCTGCGGTGCCCGAGCAGCTCACCCACTCCGGGGCGGATTGGCCACACGATCCCGGAAGACGACGGTTCGTCAGCCGCGGATTCGTCGCTCTCGGCGACGCCGGCTTCGTCCGTGGCGGGATAGGCGGAATTCGGAGCGCCATTTTCTGCGTCGATTCCTCGTGCAGGCCGGTTGCCGAAACTGCGCAACGCCGCCCACAACCCCGTCGACCCGCAGCCATCTCCTGACAGCTCCTGCGCATTTCTGCATCGCGCGTCACTGCCCGGCGCAGCGCGGTTTCCGATTGGCGCAGCCGCGTCGTCGCGCAAAAAGTACACGCGTAGATTCTGCCCGCCGGCGCCTTCCGCGCTCACCTGACGGGATCTTCACTCATGCTGCGACTCTCCGCGCTCTCACTCGTCCTGCTGCCGCTCATCGCGCTGGCGGACAATCCCGAAACCCTGACCGAACGTTCCAACGCGCGAGCGCGCGAAGTGCTCGATGCCACTGTCGCCGCGATGGGCGGCGCGGAGGCGATCCGCGGCGTCAAGAGTGTCCGCCTTGTCCTCGAAGGCGAGACGTGGCCGCGCCTGCAGATGCCGACCTCGGAGGCGCCGTTCCAGGCGGGCTATTCCAAGGAAACCTTGCTGCTCGACCTGGCCAACAGTCGGCTCAGGCTGGAAACCGCGAATCGCGGCAACGGCTTCGAAGGCAGCAACACCATCGTGCTCGAGCGCGGCGAAGGCACGAACTACGATCATCGCGCCCGCGTGGCCACGCCGATTCCGGCCGCGCAGTCGAGCCAGCAGCAATTCGTGCAATACCAGCGGCGACTGCCGAATCTGATCCTGCGCCAGGCGCTGGAACGCGCCACGTCGCTGCGGTATCTCGGCGAAGACTCGCTGGCCGGCCAGCCGCACGACGTGGTGACGTTCGTGATGCCGGACACCCAGCAGGTCGCGCTGTACGTCGATGCGAAGACTCGCCTCGTCTCCAAATACGAACTCGCCTTCACCGATCCGCTGACGGGCGAGGAAGCCTCCGAAGTGCTGTTCGGCGACTACACCGAGAACGGCGGCGTGAAGGTGCCGCGTGTGTGGGAATTCCGGCAGGCCGGCGAAACGGCGTCGCGCTTCGCGGCGAAGGTCGAGATCAATCCCGCCGTGGACGATGCCGCGTTCCGCGTTGCGGCCGACGGCTTCGCCAAGGCGCAGCCCGTGCCGACCGAACTGCCGCAGCGCGTCGAACAGCTCGGCGACGGCGTGTACGTATTCCACAATGTCGCAGGCCAGAACCAGAACACGCTCGCGGTCGCGTTCAAGGACTTCGTGCTCGCGGTCGAAGCGCCGGGTTCCAGCGCCGGCGCCGACAGCGTGATCCGCCGCATCCGGGAAACGATTCCGGGCAAGCCGATCCGCTATCTCGCGATGACCCACCACCACGGCGATCACATCGGCGGGCTACGCAGCTTCATCGCGGAAGGCGCCACGGTCGTGACCACGCCGGGCAATCGTCGCGTGGTCGAAACCATGGCCAAGGCGCCGCAGAACGATCGCCTCGCGAAATCGCCGCGCGCACCGGAATTCCTGTTCGTCGAAAAAGGCCGGCGCATCATCAGCGACGGCGAGCAGACCGTGGAGCTGCGCGACATCGGTCCGCACCCGCACGCACGCGAAATGCTCGTGGCCTACCTGCCGAAACAGCGCCTGCTGTTCCAGGGCGACCTGTTCTTCCTGCCCAACAACGACGCGCCGCTCGGACCGCCGCAGGAAAGCACCCAGGCGTTCGCGCGCTGGATCAAGGAGAGCAAGCTCAAGATCGACACGATCGGATCCGTCCACGGCCGGACGGCGACCTTCGAAGAATTCATCCAGGCGACCCGCAGCAACGATACCTCGGCGTCACGCTGAACGGATGCGCGAGCGGACGGAGGATAGTCGCGCTGCGCCGTCCTCGCTCGTCGCACCATTCCGGTAAACGGCGATTCACCGGTTGGCCTGCAAGCACCGCCGCTGCCGAAGGCAACGGCGGTGCTGCGAGGGGCCGACATTCCCTCAGCCGCCCGTCCCGACGGTGCCCGGCAACTCGAAGATGCACGAGGGCAGGTCCGACGAATACTCGTGCTGTTCGATGACCAGCGACTGATCGTCCACGGCGCCCGGACCGGGCAGACTCGGCGACTCGACGTGACCGCGCACCTTCACGGTATAGCTGTCCGGCAGGACGACGGTACAGGCCACCGTGGTGCCGACACTCTTCGCGCGCAGGTTGCTTTCCGTCGTGTCACCGTCGTTGGAACACAGCGCGCTCAGCGAATCGTTCGTCGGCGGCGTCTGCCGTGCCGTCACGGCCAGGATGCTCCGGTTCACGACGATGTCGTATTCCACGTGGCCGCGCTCGACCTGGCATTCCGAGAAATAGTGGATGACGAGCGTGCGCGGCCCGCGGACGCTGATGGTCTTGGTGATGAACTCGGCATCCAGCGGTCCGACCGGCACCGGCACGGCGCCGGTATTGGTCGCGACGCTGACTTCATCGGCCCCGGCGAGCGGCGAAAGTATCAGGCCGAGCAGCAGCGCGGCGGACGACAGGCGGATTCGGGTATTCATGGCAAGGTCCTCGGGATGGCGAATGGATTGCTCGATGAGTAGTGGCGATCCACGAGAACGAGCCGGCGCGTGGAAGGCACTCCAGGGGGAGTGCCTTCACCTACGCAGCGCGGCGATGCCAGGGATCATGCCGCGCGCCCTTTGACCTGCACACCGGCGCAGACGGCCGGTTTTGAACATTGCGCGATGTGGAAACGTTGGCACAGACGGCGACACTGACACCCGGCGAGGGCCGCGAACACCGTGCCGCCCGACGCGCACGCAGACGATTCGGTACCGCCGGCCATTGCGGCCGGCCTCATCGAGGGTCGCCGCTCCGACGCCGGGCCGGCGCGGAGCGGCCGGCCCGACACTTCACCCGACGGTGATCTTGCGCGCGTTGCCGTTGGATTGCTTCGGCAACGTCAGTGTCAGCACTCCGCTGTCGTACTGTGCGCTCGCCTTGGCGGCGTCGACGTCGCCCGGCAGCGTGAAGGAACGGTAGACCTTTCCGTAATACCGCTCAGTGTGGATTTCCTTTTCGCCGTCTTTGCGCTCGGTTTCACGCTTGACTTCGGCGCTGATCGACACCTGGTTGCCGTCGACGGAAACGTCGATGTCCTTCTTGTCGACGCCGGGAATTTCCGCCTTGACGCTGTAGGATTTGTCGTCTTCGGCAACGTCGATGCGCACGTCGGGCGCGCCGTCGCCGTCGCGCCACGGCCGGATGCCCATGCTGCGGAACAGGTCGTCGAAGTTCGCGCTCGCATCCAGGCGCGTGATTGCCTTGAGGGGATTGAAACGAGAAAGCGTATTCATGGATTTGCCTCCGTCAGATCGGGCGTCGCCCGCGGGAGTCCGTGCGACGCAAACTCGGCCGGCAGCAGGACGCCGCCGGCGAGACCGGAAGCGATGATGCGTGATGCGGCCGCGCGGCGATTTGATGCAGATCAATCGAATACGCCGTCCGGACGGCTCCGGGCTCGCGTCGCTCCGGACGACGGCGAAACCGGTTGCGCGATGACGAGGCATGATCGGCCGTTCATCCCCGTCGCCACGTCCGCTGCCGGCCGTCGCAGTGAACGTGCGCGAAGACGAGAACGAGGCATGAGCGAATCGATCCGGACGGACGCCTGCATCGGCGCAGTCGATGCGATCCGTCGGCGCGCCGTGCCGCATTGCACGAGGAACGGCGGCGCTTTCCCGGCGAGCCGCAGCGGCGCCGTGCCGCGACAGTCAGCGCGGACGGGCAACTGCCCGGCCGGTCGGCAGCCGCCGCGACGGCGAACCCGCGGTGCCGAACGCCGCCTTCTCGCGCCCGGCGCGTGAAGGCCGGTCCGCCTTGCCGTACTCGACGCTGCGCGAGCGTCGCGAGGGTTGGGGATACAGCGCCATCATCCGCATGAAATCGTCGGGCATGTCCGTGCGTACCGGCAGTCCCATGCGTGCCGCTTCCGTCGGCGTGATCGGATAGTCGTGGGTCCAGTCGCCGTCGGAGAGCGAGCGCGCCAGCACGTCCGCAGCGTCGTCGTCGAACCGGTCGCTGAGAATGTCGACAATGGATTTGCGCAGCTGCCGGACCGCCATTTCTGCCTGGTCGGCCAGGATCAACGTTTCGTCGTCGACCTGCGCCGGGTCCTTGCGCGCCACGGCGCGCAGGATCGAAGCGGCAGGATACCCTTCGATCTGCGGGTCGACCGGCCCGAGTACCGCGTGCTCGCACAGTACGATTTCGTCGGCCGCGAGGGCGATCAGCGTGCCACCGGACATCGCGTAGTGCGGCACGAACGCCGTTACCTTGCCGGGATGGCGCGCGATCGCGCGCGCGATCTGCAGCGAAGCCAGCGCCAGGCCGCCCGGCGTATGCAGAACTAGATCGATCGGCATGTCGGGCGCGGTCGAATGAATCGCCCGAATCACCTGTTCGGAGTCGTCGATATCGATGGAGCGCATCAACGCGAGCCCGAACAGGCTCATCGTGTCCTGCCGGTGCACGAGCAGGATCACACGTGTGCCGCGCGCCTTTTCGATCGTGGCGATCAGACGCACGCGGCGCGATTCGATCAGACGCATGCGCACCACGGGAAGCAGCAGCGAGGCCGCGAACAGGAACCACAGATAGGGTGTCGGATCCACCGTTCAATTCCTTCCTGGCAGCGCCTGCGCGGCGCCGGCGACGAGCGGATGAAGTCAGGCAGATGCCGCGCACCATCACGCCTGCCCGCCGTTGCGCTTCACCCGGATCGATTTGACGGTCGCGACGGACGAAGCGCGCCAGGAAAAGCCTAGGCGTCCGCCGGCGGCCTCGGTTGATCTGGATCAAGCAGCCATCGACAGCAGCGTCGACCGTGCCGAGATTGATCGGCGTCAATACCGGAAAGCTGCCGGCAGGCTACCTACGCTCGTCATGGCCATTGCCGATTTCCGACACGAGGGGTTCCTCCCCGCCGCCACCCGCATGCCGCCCGGGACGCCGCACGCCGCCGCGGAGACCGGCGTCGAAGACGCTGCCGCCCGCGCGCCCGCGCCCGGTTGCGCGTTCGCGCCGCTCATCGATCCGTCCACTTCCGCCCGGTGGATCGCGACCGCGATTTCGAGCGCACTTCGGAACACGGTCCGTGCCCTGCGTGTCGCGCCCGTCCGCGCGGCGCGGCAGCGCCCGGCGGTCGCAGCGAAGGAGAGGATCGCGCCGGCGCCGGAACGTACGCGCCGCAGAATCGCCGGGCTCCGGCCGCTGCTGGCCGTATGCCTGCTCGGCTGCGCATCATCTTCCGCCGGCGCCGGCGATCCTTTCCCGGTCGCCACTCCGCTGAAACCCGGGCAGTTCCGCTGGTTTCCCGAAGCGTCTACGGCGGGTCCCGTCGTCGCCGTCGTAAGCCTCGACGAGCAGCGCCTCTACGTCTACCGCAACGGTGTTGCCATCGGCGTAAGCACCATCAGTTCGGGCCGCGATGGCTACGACACTCCAAATGGAACTTTTACAATCCTGCAGAAAGCGCGATTTCACCGATCCGACCTCTACGACGATGCGCCCATGCCGTTCATGCAGCGCCTGACCTGGGACGGCGTGGCGATCCATGCCGGCGCGATACCGGGATATCCGGCGTCCCACGGCTGCATCCGCCTTCCTGCGGCCTTCGCCAGCAAACTCTTCGACGTCACCCGCAAGGGCGAAACCATCATCGTCGCGAGCGCGAAAACCTCCGCGCCGGAGGTAGCCCGTCCCGCGCTTCTCGCACCGGTCGCCCCGGGCGGCTCGTCGCTGGTCGCCGGCATTCGTGACGGCGCCTGGTGGCGCGACAATCCTTCGTACGAGACCGGCCCCGTCAGCATCCTCGTCGCGCTGCACGACAGGCGCGTGTACGTGCTGCGCAGCGGCGAACTCATCGGCGCCGCGCCGCTGGACGTTTCCGCCGACTTTTCACTGCACGGCTCACTCGTGCTCATCGCGACCGCGGAATTCGACGATGCGCCCAGCCAGCTGGATCCGCTGTGGCGACGGCGGCGCTGGTCGGTGTATGCGTTCGACTACGTGACGTCCGTCGCCTCCGCCGACGTGCTGGCCGATCATCTGCACGTACCCGCCGATTTCGCCCGCCGGCTGCACGCCGTCATCGAGACGGGAACGACCGTCCTCGTCACGAGCCTGCCCGGAATCCGCACGACGCAGGCACTTGCGTCGCCGCCGACGCCGTAGCGAAGTCGATCTCACGCCCGCAATCCGCTACTCTCGGAGCTTCACTGCGGCACGACATCCAAATCATGGCGTCGCTCTTCCACACTGTCGCGCGGTCGGCGCTCGCGCTGCTCGCGGCGCTGCCGGCGCCTGCGGTCGCCGATGTTGACGACGAACTCGTGAGTGCGCTCGTTCGCGCGGCGCCCAATGCCGACCCCGGCGTCCTGCGATTGGCTGTCCGGGCCATGGCCTGCGTCCGCGCCAACGAAACGTCGAACGCCCCCCGCACGCTCAGCGTCATCGACTATTCGCGGCCCTCCACGCAGCGCCGGCTCTGGGTGTTCGACCTGGTGCCGGGAAAGCTGCTGTTCGAGGAATGGGTGGCACACGGACGCAACAGCGGCGGCAACATCACGGAGCGGTTCTCCAACGAGACCGGCAGCCTGATGTCCAGCGTCGGGGTCTTCGTCACGGAAGAGGCGTACATGGGGCACAACGGCTACTCGTTGCGCCTGCGCGGGCTTGACGTCGGCTTCAACGATCACGCGATGGAGCGCGCCGTCGTCATGCACGGTGCCGACTACGTCAACGAAGGAATCATCCGAGGTCAGGGCAGGCTCGGCAGGAGTCTGGGCTGCCCCGCCGTCCGCCGGGAAGTCGCTCCGGCACTGATCGACACGGTCCGCAACGGCTCGCTCGTGTTTGCCTACTATCCGGTCGAGGAATGGCTCCGCACGTCGCCGTATGTCGGTGGCTGCGATATCCCCGGCCCGGGGACGGATGCGACGGTCGGATCTTCCGGCGCACTCCGCCCCGACGGCGCGCTCGGACCTCGCGTTTCCGGAAGGTAGTGCGCCGCAGGGCGATCCGCAGCGTGGCAGAGGATCCTGATTCCTCCACCGACGCCCGCGACGGGATCAGGATGCGGCGGCGTCAGCCGCATCGGTGTCGCGCAGTTGCACGGGCTGCCCATGCGTCATCACGCGGGCCAACGTGGCCAGGTTGTCGGCGAGCCCGCCGACCAGGTCGTCGGCACTCAGCATGCCGGCGAGCGCACCACGCGCATCCACGACCGGCAGGCGACCGATGCCGCGCGCCTGCATTATCTGGATCGCGACGTGGAGATCGTCGCTCTCGCTGCAGGTCACGACGGTCGCGGTCATGACATCGGCGACGGTGAACTGTCCGGGATCGGCGCCGCGCGCGACGACGGCGACCACGATGTCACGGTCGGTCAGCATCGCAACGGGCCGGACGTTGCCGGTCTCGCCGTCCACGATGACGAGCGCGCCGACCTGGTGGCGGCGCATGAGTTCGGCTGCCTGCACCAGCGGCAGCCAGGGCGTCGCGTGGATCACGCGGCGCGTGCAAAGGTCGGCGACACGCATTCCCGACTCCCGTTCCGATCGCGACCGGCGATCGTTCCGGCACCAGCATCGGCTTTCCGCGACACCGCTTATTGACACCGATCAAGCAGACGCCGATCCGGCCGCGCGTTGATGCAGATCAATCGCCGGAAAAGGCCGAAGGCTACGCTGGCCGCCGTCCGCTGCGACCAGAATTCCTCATGACGAATGCGACGCACCACACCGATCCTGCGGCGGCGGACTGCGCCATGCGTCTGGCCGTCTGCAGGCTGGGCATCGATACCTATCAGGAATCCGTCGTCTACGTGCGCAGCGACAGCGACGTCTGCCGCTCCATCGGATTCGAGGCGCAGTCCCGCGTACTCGTGCGCAACGGCCGCCATTGCATCGTCGCGACACTCAACGTCGTCACCGGCGACTGGCTGGCGCCCGGTCGCGCGGGTCTTTCGGAAGCCGCCTGGCGGCGGCTCGCCGCGCGCGACGGCGACACCGTGAGCCTCGCCCATTCACCGCCGCCGGAATCGGCCAGCGACCTGCGTGCGAAGGTCTACGGTCACCGTCTCGATCAGCCGCAATACGAGCGCCTGCTGCGCGAAGCGATCACGGGCCGGCTGTCCGACATCGAGCTCGCCGCCTTCGTCACGGCCTGCGCCGGACCGAAATTCGACGTCGACGAGAACATCGCGCTCACCGAAGCGATGGTCGCGGTCGGCGAACGGCTGCACTGGCCGCGCTCGCCCGTGGTCGACAAGCACTGCGTCGGCGGCCTGCCGGGCAACCGGACGTCGCCCATCGTCGTGGCCATCGTCGCCGCGGCCGGCTGCCTGATACCGAAGTCCTCGTCGCGTGCGATCACCTCGCCGGCAGGCACCGCCGACACCATGGCGACACTGACCGACGTCGACCTCGATCTGCGCGCCATGTGCCGCGTCGTGGAGCGCGAGAACGGATGCCTGGTCTGGGGCGGTGCGGTGGGGCTGAGCCCTGCGGACGACCTCCTGATCCGCGTCGAGCGGCCGCTGGATTTCGACAGCGACGCGCAATTGACGGCCAGCGTCCTGTCGAAGAAAAAAGCCGCCGGGTCGACGCACGTCCTGATCGACATTCCAGTCGGACCGACCGCCAAGATCCGCACGCCCGCCGCGGCGGCGGCCCTCGCGAGCCGGCTGCAGGCCGTGGCGACGGCCATCGGCATCACGGTGCGGGTCGCGATCACCGACGGACGCCAGCCCGTCGGCCGGGGCATCGGTCCCGCGCTCGAAGCGCGCGACGTCCTGGCCGTGCTGAGCAACGCGCCGGAGGCGTCGCCCGGCCTTCGCGCGCGGGCTATCGATCTCGCCGCCAACGTGCTCGAGTTCGATCCGGCATCGTGCGGCGGCGACAGTGTCCACAAAGCGCGGACACTGCTCGACTCGGGCGCGGCCCTGGCGAAATTCCAGGCCATCTGCACGGCGCAGGGCGGACTGCGCGAGCCGCCGACGGCGAACCAGCGCCATGACGTCGCCGCCCTTCGCTCCGGCATCGTGACCGACATCGACAACCGTCGCCTCGCCAAGCTCGCCAAGCTCGCCGGCGCTCCGCGCAGCCCCGCCGCCGGACTGGAACTGCTGGCGCCGCTCGGCACGCCGGTCGTCGCCGGCCAGCCGGTGCTGACCCTGCATGCCGATACCCGCGGGGAGATCGCCTTCGCCCGCGACTACCTCGCGCAGCACACCGAGATCCTGCGCATCGAAGAGCCGACATCATGAAACCGCTCGTCATCGCCTTTCCTGCCAACCAGGCGCTGGCCACGTCGCTCGCGGCCGGCTGCGACGCGACCATGGGCGATCTGCGCTGGCACCGCTTTCCCGATGACGAATCCCTGGTGACGCTGGACGCCGACTGCCAGGGGCGCGACGTCATCGTCGTGTGCACCCTGCGCGACCCCGACCGTCATGCGTTGCCGCTGCTGTTCGCGGCCCGCACGGCGCGCGAACTCGGCGCGCGATCGGTCGGTCTCGTCGCGCCGTATCTCGCCTATCTGCGCCAGGATGCGAACTTCCATGCCGGCGAGGCGATCAGTTCCGTGCACTTCGCCGCGTTCCTGTCCTGGACCTTCGACTGGCTCGTGACGGTCGACCCCCATCTGCACCGGCATGCCGATCTCGACACGCTGTTCACGATTCCGGCGCGGCGCGCCAGCGCGATGCCGCTGGTTGCCGACTGGATCGCCGCCGCCGTGCCGTCACCCGTCCTGGTCGGCCCCGACAGCGAGAGCGCGCAATGGGTGAAGCCCGTGGCGACCCGTCTGCAGGCACCCGTGGTCGTGCTGGCCAAGCAGCGCCACGGCGACCGCAGCGTCGAGGTGTCCCAGCCCGACCGCGCCATCGTGGCCGGCCGCACGCCCGTGCTCGTCGACGACATCGTGTCCTCGGGCCACACCGTGCTCGAAACGCTGCGCGCATTGAGCGACGTGCAGGCGCAGCCGGCGATCTGCATCGCCGTCCACGGACTGTTTGCCGACGACGCCGACCGGCGCCTGCTGTCGGCCGGCGCGCGCCGCCTCGTGACCACGAACTGCGTCGAGCACGCGAGCAATGCCATCGACGTCGCGCCGGTGCTCGTACCGCTGGTGCTGGAGCAGCTCGCGACGCGCGCGCCGTCGCACCCGGCCTGAACCGGCACGACTGCCGCGCGGGACGGAGATCGCTGCACGGACCGCTGCCGCCGGTGGCCGCCCGGTGGCGTCGAGATGATCCAGATCAAGCGTCGATGCCGCCGGTCCGCGCAAAGTATCCGGCAGCGGGAACGATCAGGCGCCCGCCCGCGGCCCGTGAGCCCCAGGAGCTGCCATGCGTTCATGCCACCTGCCCGCCCTGCTTTGCGCAATCGCACTGTCAGTCGCACAGGCCGCGGAGACGAACCCGATCCCGCCCGCCGAACTCGCGGCGCGCATCGCCGCCCATCGCGCACCACGGGTCGTCGACGTGCGCACGAGCGCCGAATATGCAGCGGGCCACATTCCGGACGCGCTCAACGTCGCACACGACGAGATAGGTCGGCGCCGGGCCGAGCTCGGCGCGCGCGCGGACGAGGAAATCGTCCTCTACTGCGGCCGCGGCAAGCGGCAGGCGCTCGCGCAGGCCACGTTGCGCGACGCCGGCTTCACCGGAACGCGCGTGCTGGAAGGCGGCTTCGACGCGTGGATCGCCGCGGGCTTCCCGCAGGTACGCGAGCCCGCGAAACCTTGAGCCATTCCGTGCGCGGACCTGGTCCCGATCAGCGGCGCTCACGCATCACCGTACTGAATCACCTTTCGCCCACCCTCGACCGGAGCACGGCCATGCAAGACATCCTGGTTCACGCCACCAACTTCACGAGTTGGACCGCGGCCATGATCCGGGCGGCGCGCCTCGCCGCCGCCTTCGACGGTTCACTGACCGGCGCCTACGTCTGCCCGTCGCCGGCCATCGGCGCCATGACGCCCTACGGCGGAGCGGATATCGCCGCCGCCATCGTCGAAAGCATTCGTCAGCACGAGTCGCGCGCCGCGGCGGCACGGGAATCCTTCGAAACCCGGGCCGCGGCCTATGGCGCCACGCGCGCCGTCTGGCAGGTCGCCGAAGGCGATGTGCCGCAGGTCCTGCAGCACCTGGGCAACTCGCACGACCTGCTCGTGCTCGGGCGGGGCGACGAGGGGCCGTGGGAGAAGCCGGGCGGACTCGGCAGCGTGATCCTGACCGCCGGCGTGCCGTCCCTGATCGTTCCGAACGACTCCCCGGACGAGTTCTCGACCGAATGCATCGCGCTGGCCTGGAACGGCGCCCCGGAGGGCTTGCGTGCGATCCATGCGGCCCGTCCGCTGCTCGCGCGCGCAAAGCGCATCGTCCTCCTGCGGGGCCGGCGCCGCGACCGCTACAGCGAGATCGGCTGGCGCCCGGAGTTCTCGATCGACGACTACTGCGCCCGGCACGGCTGGCACGTCGAGTCGCACACGCTCGATGCGGACGACGAAAGTGCGGGCGCCGCGCTGCTCGACGCCGCGAGAGCGGCCGCCGCCGACCTCCTCGTGATGGGCGCCTACGGCCGTCCGCGCTTCAGCGAATGGATGTTCGGCGGAGCCACGCGCCACGTGTTGCAGCATGCCGCGATGCCTGTGCTGTTCCGGCATTGAACACGGCACTGGCGCGAGGCAAGCGCGCGGGAACCCCGCGTGCGTACCGGCAGCGCCGGGGGACGCCGCAACGTCGCGGCGCCGGAACATCCGCGGACGGACGACGTCCCGCGTCCTGCCGGAGGGGGCGTCACCTGCTCGCCCCGGTGTGCCGGGATTGACGTCGATCAAGCGGCGCCGCGCGTACCGGCATTAGCGTGCGCTCATCGTATGCCGACGCCTCGAGCCGGAGCAGTCATGGGCGCCACGCCTGCCGCGGAGCTGGAACGCTTGCTGAGAACGACCGACGCGCGGCGTTCGGGCCGGCGGCGGATCATGTTCGTTCTGCTCGTCCTGTCGCTCGTCGCGGCGTCCGGCATCGCGCTGTGGCTGTGGCGGCACAAGGAAACGGCGCCGACAGCCTACCGGACGGCTGCCGCCGTGCGCGGCGACCTGATCGTCACCGTTTCGGCCACCGGCAATCTCAAACCGACCACGCAGGTGGACGTCGGCAGCGAGCTGTCCGGCATCATCGAAAGCGTCACGGTCGACGCCAATACGCCCGTGAACGCGGGCCAGGTGCTGGCCCGGCTCGATGCGGCCCGGCTCAGGGACCAGGCCGAAAAGTCGCGCAGCGCCGTCGACGCAGCCGTGGCCCAGACCCGCCTCGCCGAAGCGACCGCGCATGAAATGGACGTGGCCCTGGAGCGCCTGCGCCGCATCGCCCGCCTGAGCGGCGGCACGCTGCCCGCACGCGCCGACCTGGACGCCGCCGAGGCCGCCGCCAGTCGCGCCCGCGCGGCGGTCGCCGGCGCGGCGGCGGCCACCGCACAGGCGCAGGCGTCGCTGCGCTCGGATGAAACGAATCTGGCGAAAGCATCGATCCGCTCGCCGATCGACGGCGTCGTGCTGGCGCGCAAGGTCGAACCGGGACAGACGGTCGCGGCGTCACTGCAGGCACCGGTGCTGTTCACGATCGCCTATACCTTGTCGCAAATGGAACTGGACGTCGATGTGGACGAAGCCGACGTCGGCAACGTACGCGAAGGCCAGGACGCAACCTTCACCGTCGACGCGTATCCGGAACGCATCTATCGCGCGCGCGTGCGCCGCGTCGATCTGGGATCGCAGATCAAGGACGGCGTCGTCTCCTACGTCGCTGTACTCGACGTGCGCAACGACGATCTGTCGCTGCGGCCTGGCATGACCGCGAGCGCCGACATCGTCACCGCGACCGTGCGCGACGCCGTGCTCGTACCCAGCGCCGCTCTGCGCTTCGCACCCGAGGCGACGGAAACGGTGCAGGCCCCGGGCAGCTTCGTCGACCGGCTCCTGCCCCGCATGCCGCACGCACCGGCCGCCCGATCGCCGCGCGGCTCCCAGGTGTGGATCGTGCGCGAGGGCCGGCCGGCGGCGGTCGCGGTGACCGCCGGCGCCACTGACGGACGCCTGACGGAAATCATTTCGGGACTCGACGCCGGGACGGCCGTGATCACCGAAATGTCGGCGCGCCCATGAGCACGCCGGTGACGAACCACGCTCCCCTGATACGTCTGCGCGGGGTCGCGAAATCCTACGGCACGGGGAGCGCGATGCTGCAGGCGCTGCGCGGTGTCGATCTCGACGTGCGCGAAGGTGAGTTCATCGCGATCATGGGACCGAGCGGTTCGGGCAAGTCGACGGCGATGAATATCATCGGCTGCCTCGATGTGCCGACGACGGGCAGCTACGAATTCCGCGGCTTCCGCGTCGAGAATCTTTCCCGCAATCAGCGCGCGCTGCTGCGACGACATTGTCTCGGCTTCGTGTTCCAGGGCTACAACCTGCTGGCGCGCACCTCGGCACTGGAGAACGTCGAGTTGCCGTTGCTCTATCGCGGCGAATCCGCCGCGGTGCGACACGCTCATGCCCGCGCGGCACTCCTTGCCGTCGGGCTGGCCGATCGCGCGGAACACACGCCCGCGGAGCTCTCCGGCGGTCAGCAGCAGCGCGTGGCCATCGCGCGCGCGATCGTCACCGAGCCGGATGTGCTGCTCGCCGACGAACCGACCGGCAACCTCGACACGCAACGCAGCCGCGAGATCATGGAAGTCATCGCCGGATTGAACCGCGACCGCGGCATCACGGTACTGATGGTCACGCACGAAGCGGACATGGCCGCCTATGCGCACCGCGTGGTGCGCTTCGTCGACGGACTCGTCGCCAGCGACGAGCGCACCCCATGATCTGGAGCGCGCTGCGGCTGTCGCTGAAAGAGATCCGCCGCAATCTGCTGCGTTCCTTCCTCACGATTCTCGGCATCGTGATCGGCGTCGGCGCCGTGATCACCATGGTCACGCTCGGCAACGGCGCGACGCGCGCGATTTCCGACCAGATCGAAAGCCTCGGCAGCAACATGCTGATCCTGCGTCCCGGGCAGCGTCTCGGCGCGGGGCGCGATTCCGCCGGCGCTCCCCCCTTCAGCCTGGCGGATGCCCGCGCGATCGCCGACCAAATCGGCGCGCTCGATGCCGTCGCACCGGCCGTCTCCCGCAGCGTCACCGTGGTGCGCTTTTCCAACAACTGGTCGACGATGATCGGCGGCAGCACGCCCGCCTATTTCCGCGCGCGCGACTGGCAACCGGTCCAAGGGCGCATCTACACCGAAGCCGAAGACCGCGCCGGCAAAGCCGTCTGTGTCATCGGCGAAACCGTGCGGCGTGAGCTCTTCGGGCGCGAGAGCCCGATCGGCGGCGAGATCCGCATCCGCGGCTTTTCCTGCGAAGTGATCGGGCTGCTCGCGGCCAAGGGCCAGGCCGCCATGGGCATGGATCAGGACGACGTGATCTTCATGCCGCTGCATACCGTGCAACGCCGGCTGCTCGGCAACCAGGACGTCGAGGCCATCGTGCTCGCGGTGTCCCGCGGCGCGTCCATCGATCGCGTCAAGGCAGCCATCGAGCGCCTGATGCACCAGCGGCGTCACATCGCCGATGGCGAGAACGACGACTTCAGCGTGCTGGACACGCGGCAGATCGCCGACGCGCTGTCGAGCACGACGCGTGTGATGACCGTGCTGCTCGGCGCCGTCGCGGCCGTCAGCCTGCTCGTCGGCGGCATCGGGATCATGAACATCATGCTGGTGTCGGTAACGGAGCGGACGCGGGAAATCGGCATCCGCCTCGCGATCGGCGCACTGGAGCACGAGGTATTGCTGCAATTCCTGATCGAAGCCGTCGTGCTGTCGGCGCTCGGCGGACTGACCGGCATCGTGCTCGCCGCCGTCGCCTCCGCCTGGGCCGCCCAGGCGATGCACGTGCCCTTTCTCTTCGATGTCCGGATCAACCTGCTCGCATTCGCCTTCTCGACGGCGATCGGCGTCGTGTTCGGTTATTTTCCCGCACGGCGTGCGGCGCGCCTCGATCCCATCGATG
>CAMLSI010000002.1 GCA_946482585.1 uncultured Lysobacteraceae bacterium | reverse complement strand
AGCAGCAGTTCGCCGGCAAGGTCGTGCGCGTGAGCCAGCGCATGGGGCGCCGCAACTCGATCTCGGGCGATCCCGCGGAAAAGCAGGACGCGAAGATTCTCGAGGCGTTGATCGAACTCGACGGCACGCCGCCGCTGCCGATCGGCCTGCGCGTCGACGTGCGCATCGCCGCGGGCACGGACGGCGCCTAGGGGTCGCTCGCGCGCGTCCCGTCGTCGCGCCAGATCGCACCGCGCGGGTCGAATTCCGGCGTGTCGCGCCGGTCGGCGCGGCGGCCGAAGCCGCAGACCGCGATCGCGCTCTCGACGAGCGCGTCGAGGCCGAACGCCTGCTCGATCTCGATCTCGTTGATCGCGGCGGTGACGAACGCGCCCAGGCCGAGATCGGTTGCCGACAGATACAGTGTCTGCGACAGATGCCCGACGTCGAGCGTGGTCACGCGGTACGCTTTTGCGTGATTGCGATATTTCCAGAAGTTGCGCGGAAAGCGCACGGCGAGCACGACGAGCACGGGCGCGGCCGCGAAATAGGCCTGCGCGGCCACGCTGCGCAGTGCAAGGTCGTCGGCTTCGTCCTGCGACAGCATGCGCATCGGTTCCAGCGCGTGGTCGAGCGGCAGATAGTGATACAGCCCGCTGGGCAAGCCTTCCGCGCGCCGCACGATCACGTACGCGCCGGTGGGATGCAGGCCGCCGCCGGACGGGCTGTTGCGCTTCATCACGGTCGTGTCGCCGCCGCCGCTGACGGCGAGCGTGCCCTGTGCGCCGAACACGCGATGCAGCATGGTCGCGAGTTCGCTCTGCGCGAGCGCAGCTGCGGTATCGAAATTGCGGCAGGTCGCGCGACGCCGAAGCAGATCGTCGAAATCGCTCGCCAGCGGTGGCGGCAGCGGCAGCCGCGCATCGGCGTCCGCATGCGTCTGCGAGGGCGGCGGCGGTTCGCCGAGCTTCGCGATGAGATCCTGCAGCGTGACGTAACCGGCGCGCTGCGTCTCGTCGCCGGAGCGAACGCCGTTCCAGCAGCCGAAATAGTGCTGCGCCGCCGACAGCGTATGCCAGTTCGCCTCGCGCAGCCGGTCGTCGCGCGCGCGATCCTCCGCGTGCGCCGCGTCGTCGGCGATCAGCAATCCACGGGCGACCAGCGACTGCAACTGCGCCGGATCGTGCTCGGCCGCGAGCGCGCCGAACTCTGTCCAGGCCGTGCCGGGAACCGCGGCGAGCAGTGCGACGTCCGCGGCGGAAACGGCGATTTCCTGCCGGCGGTGCGGCACCAGCGCGAGCAAGGTCAACGCCGTGCGCAATCCGTCGCCGCCGGCGGCGAGCGAGTCGAGATCGAATTGCAGCGACTCGCGCGGCTCGAACATCAGGTGGGCGCAACGGCGCACGCGCATGCGGCTCTCCGGTTCAGTTTTGTGAGCGGACGACGGCGATGCGCGAGACGCGCAGACGTTCGCCGTGACGCCAGCGTAGCGGCAGATCATCGGACGATGACGGCGCCGTCCGACACGGTATCGTCGTGCCCGCGCGCACTGAATCCGTCCGGAGCGTCGTCGTCGAACTGCCGGCTCGCCACACTAGCGAGCGAGGCTCGACGCGACAAGCCGGCGTGTAGTGCGCAACCGCAGCGAATGCGCCGTCGACGCATCGGCCGCCGATTGTTGGCCTGTCTCTTGCTGGCTACACTCGCCCGGCCACGGGTGGTGGCAATCAGGGGGAATCGCGATGGCTAGTCTTACGTCCGCGCAGGCGGATGCGTTGCTCGACAAACTGAGTTCCGACGATGAATTCCGCTCGCTGCTGCTCAGCGATCCGGACACCGCGCTGAAGCAGATCGGCGCGCCGCCGGAACTGGCGGACTGCTTCCGCAAATGTAAGAAACTGGCCGATCCGAAAACCCTCAAAGCGTCGCGTGCCGCGATCCAGCAGCAGCTCGGTACGACACTGTCCGCCAACATTCACGATCTCAGGGCGGGCTGAGGCCGGTCTCCGGTTTTCAGCAGGGCTTCGACACGCCGCTGCAGCGGCGCAGGCAGTTCCGCTTCGGGCCATAGCCGCAGGAACTCCGTCAGCTTCTGCACGACGATGTCGGGCTTGCCCTGGCGCTGCGCGAGTTCGGCCTCGCCGAGTACGGCGAGGTTCGACTCGGCGATGTTGAGCGATTTCAGCATCTCGTTGCCGTTGTATTCGGCATAGGCGCGGCCGCGGTGCCGCGCGAGCCACTGGGTTTCCGCGATCGCGGGCGCGAGCGCGTCGACGGCCGCATGCGCGTCGCGCAGGCCGGCGTGCAGCAGATAGAGTTCCGAACCATCCACGCGCGCGGTCAGCAGCGGCAGCGCCGCCGCCTTGTCCGGGCCGGCCAGCGCGAGTTGCGCCTGCGCGAGCGCCGCCATGTCGGCGATGTAGCGATAGTTCCTGACGTCGGCGTCGTCGCCGATTTCTGCGAGCAGCGCGCGCGCGAGAACCGTGTCGCCGCTGCGCGCGGCGAGATAGGCCGCGAAGTAGGCGCCGAACACGGCATGCTCGCGGTCGAAGTTGTGCGGATCGCGCGCCGCGCCGATTTCGTTGCGCGCGAACGTATCCAGCTGGCGCGAGAATTCGGCGCCGGGCATGGCGATGCCCTGCAGCGACAGCTTGGTGCCGCGATAGATGCGCGTCAGCAGCATGCCGACGGGTTTCGCCGCGGTTTCCGCCTCGTCGGCGCGACGAAGCGCTTCGCGCCATTGGCCCTTGTCGATCGCGAGCGCGATGCGTTCGCGGTGCAGCTGCACGTCGTTGGTCGGAATGCCGGTCGGACGCAGATCGGCGAGTTCCCTGTCGGCGTCGGCGAAACGCCGCGCGACCGCCGCGAGATCGACGTAGCGCACGCCGCCGAGGCCCGCGCCCTTCATTTCCTTGGCGCGCTGCAGGTGCTCCTGCGCCTTGGCCGGATCGTCGTTCGCGAGATGCAGCGTGCCGAGCAGGTAATGTGTGTTGCCACTGCGCGGATAGTGCGGCGCGACGGCCTTTTCGGCGATGCGGATCGCATCGGGATAGCGGCCGTCGTAGACGTAGATGAAGTGCGCGAGATTCGCGAACGCGGCGTAGTGATCGGGATACATCTCGCCGAGCAGCGCCCATTTCTTCTGCATCTCGGCCGGCTTGCCGAAGCTCGCCGCGAGCGCGTCCATGTAGAGCTGTTCGCGCACGGGCAGGCGTTCGCGCAGCGCTTCGGCGCGTTCGATGTCGGCCTTCGCACGCGGGCGATCGTCGGCGCCGATGCGCAGCGCGGCGCGGCTGAGATAGGCCAGGCTGAAATCCGGATCGAGCCGGATCGCCTGTTCGTACAGGTCGAGCGCGGTATCGCCGTTGCCCTCGGTCGCCGCCTTGCGCGCGAGCGAATAGGCGCGCAGCGCGTCGAGATTGTCGGTCGTGACTTTCGCGAGTGGCTGGTTCGTCTGGCCGACCTGCGCGAGCGATTCGCCGAGACGCGCACGCAGCTGCGCGTTGATGCGGTCGACCGAGGTCAGCACGGAGTCGATGCCGCTGCCTTCGGCCGAATCGCTGTAGACCGTGGCCTGGCTGGTCGGGTCGATGATTTCCGCGGTCACGCGCAACTTGCCGCCGACTTCGGCGACGCTCGGCAATACGAGCGCCCTCGCGCCCTCGCGCAACGCGACTTCGGCGCCGATCGCGCGGTCGATGCGCGTGTTCGCGGGATCGCGGCGCATGCGTCGTACCGCATCGCGGACCTGCAGGTCGGACACCACGTTGACGTAGCGCGATTGTTCGACGCTCAGGCGCAGCGCGGTACGCAATGTGTCGTCGAGGCCGGCCTGGCCGGTCAGATTCTGCAGGTCGCCCAGCACTACCCAGTCGCGTTCGGCGAACGCGATCGCCGCCGGCGGCCGCAAGATCAGCCAGACGCCGAGCACGATCGCCGCGGCGGCGACGCCGGCCTCGATGAACATGGTGCCGGGACGGCGCCACCACGGCACTTCGCGCCAGGCCTTGCCCGAATACGGCGGCTGGCGCAGCGGAGCGATGCCGGCCTCGCCGACTTCGTAGACGACGAGCGGTTCGGGCACGCCCTTGAAGCGGTAGCGGCCGTGATTGATCCAGCGCGTGCGGTCGGCGTTCGCGCCGAGTTCGCTGTGCGCGCGCTGCGCCAGGCTGGCCGCGACGCCCGACACGAGGATCTGCCCCGGCAGCGCGAGCGAGGCGAGTCGCGCGGTCACGGGCTTGACCAGACCTTCGACTTCGAGCGGCTTGGCGCCGTGGATCACGTCGCCGGGCTCGTTCTGCCAGACCAGCACGTCGCCGACATGGACGCCGATGCGTGCCTGCAGCGTGACTTTTTCGTCCTCGCCCAGACGCGGCAGTTCGCGCTGGTAGGCCAGGGCAAAGGCGATCGCATGGATCGGCCGCTCGAACAGGATCAGGAAGCCGTCGGTCTTGTCGATCTCCTGGCCTTCGTAGCGCAGCATGAGGTCGCGCGCCATGCGGTCGTGCCGGCGCAGCAACTGCGCCGCGCGCTGGTCGCCGAGCCGTTCGACCAGGCCCGTGGAGTCGACGAGGTCGCAGAGCGCGAGGGTGCGCAGCAACGGTGCGCCCTGACGCGAGGGCGGTTGCGGTTCCGCGGACGACACCAAGGCATTCATGCCCAAGACTCCAGAACGGACAGCGAGCGGCCGGTATTCCCCGAATGCGTTACTGGCGCTGACCGTTGACGGTGCGCACAACAACAGTTGGGCCTAGCGCAAAAGTGTACGCTGACCGCTCATGAATGAGCATCGGCCGCCAGGCGGCTCGCGTTGCGAATTGATGCTGCGATGCAGCACTGTTCAGGCGTGCAGGACGGGCACAGTCCTGCGGACCGCGTTTCAGGCGATGACGCGATAGCTGTCGCCGCCCTCGCCCTTGACGAGGTAGAGCGCGCAGTCCGAATCGCTGTACCAGGCCGACCAGTCGGCCGTTTCGTGGCACAGGCTGCCGCCGACGCTCACGCTGACGAGCAGGCCCTCGGCCGGCGCATGGAAGCGCAATGCGCGCACGCCGCCGGTGATCTGCGCGGCGCGGTCGCGCAGTTCTTCGGCGTCGCGCACCTGGACCAGCAGCGCGAACTCGTCGCCGCCGAGCCGGCACGGCATCTCGCTGGCGCTCGCGGCTTGCTGCACTTCGCGCGCGACGGCGCGCAACGCGAGGTCGCCAGTCAGGTGGCCGTAGTGATCGTTGATCTGCTTGAAATGATCGATATCGATCAGCAGCAGGCCGAGACGCAGCGAGGTATCGCGGCGCGTGCGCAATTCGTCGAGGAAGTGATAGAGCCCGCGCCGGTTGCACAGGCCGGTCAGCTCGTCGGTGCGCACGAGGCGCTCGGCCGTCGACAGCTGGGTCTGGGTCTGGCGCAGCGAATCCAGCGTCACGAGCAGGTCTTCGTTGCGTCGCTTGAGGTTCTGGATCAGTTGCTGCTCGCTCGCGACGAGGTAGGAGAACGAGCGGCGCATGAACTGGGCGAGTAGCGGTGCCTGCGTCTCCAGCAGGGTTTCGAACGCGGCATGCTCGATCACGCGCAACACGCTGGTTTCCGCGGCGACGGCGTTGGCGACGCGTGCGTGGTTGCCGATGAACAGCGCGAGTTCGCCGAAGAATTCGCGAGCGCCGATCAGCTTGTCGGGCATGCCGTCGCCGAATTCGAGCTGGATAGTGCCCGACTCGATCACGAACATGGCGCGGCCGAGCTCACCTTTGCGGAAGATCATCTCGCGCGGCACGACTTCGCGGCGCTGACCGGCGCCGACGAACAGCGCGAGTTCTTCATCGGACAGCTGGCGCGGCAGGAACGTGGGGCGGCTGCGTGCGAAGGCGCCGCCGACCCCGGCCGACTCCGCCAGCGATGCACCTGGACTGACCATGACCACGAAATCCCCCCCGGGACCGCTACCCTGCCGACCCGGCATATTACATCACGCGCCCCTACGAGCCAGGCGAGGACCTCAGGCGCGCATGCCGACGCCGCGCTCGAGCAGGTACAGGCCGAAGGCGGCCAGGATCACGGCCGCGCCGAGCATGACCGCATAGGCCACGACGAGATTCACGTCGCTGACACCGAGCAGACCATAGCGGAATGCGTTGACCATGTAGACGATGGGATTGGCCAGCGAGATCGTGTGCCAGGGTTCGCCGAGGCTGCTGACCGGATAGAACACGCCGCCGAGATAGGTCAACGGCGTCAGGATGAAAGTCGGCACGATCGCGATGTCGTCGAACTTCTTGGCATAGACGGCGTTGACGAAGCCGGCCAGCGCGAACACCACTGCGGTCAGAAGGAAGGTCGTCAGTGTGACGAAGACGTGGTGCAGGCGGATGTGCGTGAAGAACATCGCGACACCCAGCACGATCGCGCCGACCATGAGCCCGCGCACGACCGCGCCGAGCACGTAGCCGCTCAGGATCACCCAGCTCGGCATCGGCGAAACGAGCATTTCCTCGACGTAGCGGCCGAATTTCGAGCCGAAGAACGAACTCGAGATGTTGCCGTACGCGTTCTGGATCACGCTCATCATGATGAGCCCGGGCACGATGAAATCGATGTAGCTGATGCCGGGCTGCATCTCGCCGATGCGCGTGCCGATCATGCTGCCGAAGATGAAGAAGTACAGCGTCATGGTGATCGCGGGCGGCAGCAGGGTCTGGCCCCAGATGCGCACGATGCGCGCGATTTCGCGGCGGACGATGGTCCCCAGGGCGACGAGGTTGGCGTGGGTTTGCATGCGGAGGGGTTCGGCCTAAGGCGTGAGCGGACGGGGGCGGCAGCGGGCGATCGTGCGGCCGGCCGTCGCGCGACGGCCGGCCGTATCTCGTCTCAGGCCGCCTTGCCCTGGTTGTTTTCGACGAGGCGCACGAACAGTTCTTCCAGGCGATTGGCCTTGTTGCGCATCGACGTCACGGTGACGCCGCGCGCGCTGAGCGCGGCGAACAACGAGTTCAGGTCGTGAGTGCGCGACATCTCGGCTTCCAGCGTGTGCGCGTCGACCGGCAGCAGGCGCACGCCGTCGACCTCGGGCAGGGTTTCCGGCATCGCGACGACATCGAGCACGAAGGTTTCGACGTCGAGCTTCGCGAGCAGGCGCTTCATCGACGTGTTCTCGATGATCGAACCCTTGTCGATGATCGCGATGTTGCGGCAGAGCTGCTCGGCTTCTTCGAGGTAGTGCGTCGTCAGGATCACGGTCGTGCCGGCGCGATTGATCTCGCTGACGAACTTCCACATCGAACGGCGGATCTCGATGTCGACGCCGGCAGTGGGTTCGTCGAGGATCAGCAGGCGCGGCTCGTTCATCATCGCGCGCGCGATCATGAGACGACGCTTCATGCCGCCCGACAGGGTGCGCGAGGCGACCTCCTTCTTCTCCCAGAGCGAGAGCTGGCGCAGGTATTTCTCGGCGCGCCCGCAGGCGATCCCGCGCGGGATGCCGTAGAAGCCGGCCTGGTTCACGCAGATGTCGAACGGCGTCTCGAACTGGTTGAAGTTGATTTCCTGCGGCACGAGGCCGATCAGCTGCATCGCGCCGCCGCGGTCGGCGTGGATGGAGCGGCCGAACACCTCGGCCTCGCCGCCGCTCGCGTTCACGAGCGACGACAGGATGCCGATCAGCGTGGACTTTCCGGCGCCGTTGGGGCCGAGCAGTGCGAAGAAATCGCCGGGTTCGACGCGTAGCGAAACGCCCTTGAGCGCCTGTACGCCATTCGCATAAGTCTTGGTGAGGTCGCGTACGTCGAGCGCCGGGGACGAGCTCATGGGCTGCAGGGTCCGGGAGGGGCGGGTAGTATACGGCCCCCTTCGATGCCTATTGGTTCCGTCTCGTGGCCGAACAGTTTCCGCTGCGCCTGGTCTCCAGCTACATGGTCGCGCCGAGCGTGCGCCATCTCGTGTTCGAGCGCGCCGACGATCAGCCGTTCGTGTTCGTGCCGGGCCAGTTCCTCCAGGTCCATTTCCACTACGGCGACGGCAAGCCGACCAAGCGCAGTTATTCCGTCGCGACCGTGGGCGCGGGCGATGCGACGCCGATACGCCATATCGAGATCGCCGTGTCCTACGTCGACGGCGGCGCGGCCACGGCGCTGCTCGGCAATCTGCAGCACGGCGACACGATCAATGCGAGCGGCCCCTACGGCCGTTTCTGCCTGCTCGATACCGACGCTAACCGGCGCTATCTGCTCGTCGGCACCGGCACCGGCATCACGCCCTACCGCGCGATGCTGCCGCAGCTGCGCCGCGTGATCGCGGCGCGCAACTGCGAGGTCGCACTGATCTTCGGCGCGCGCAATGAGCAGGAACTGCTCTACGACGCCGACTTCAGCGAGTTCGAGCGCGAAGTGCCGGGTTTCCGCTACTACGCCTGCCTCTCGCGCGCCGCGCGCGCACTGCCGCGGGCGCAGGATCGCAAGGGCCACGTGCAGGGACTCCTGAACGAACTCGCGCCGAGTCCCGAGGGCGACATCGCCTATCTCTGCGGCAATCCGAACATGGTCGACGAGGCATTCGCGCTGCTCAAGGAAGCCGGCCTGCCCGTGCCGCACATCCGGCGCGAGAAATACGTTTCCTCGAAGTGACGCGCCGGCTCAGCCGAGCATGCGGCGCAGGGTGTTGTCGCGGAAATAGTAGTGGTGCGCCAGCGCGGCGAGCGCATGCAGGCCGATCACGGCATAGAAGATCTTGCCGAGCAGGACGTGCAGTTCCTCCGTCCATTCGTGCAGGTCGCGATCGTCGACGACGAAATCGGGCAAGGTCAGCCCCGTCAACGGAATGACGACGGCGCGTTCGCCGCTCTGCGCGGTCAGGAGACCGAGCAGCGGCTGCACGATCAGGAACACGTACAGCGCGACGTGCGTGATCTTCGCTGCGAGCAGCGCGAGCCGGCCCGGCGTCGGCAGTATCGGCGGCGGCGGCCGGCCCAGGCGTGCGCCGAGTCGCGGCAGCACGAGCAGCGCGATCAGCAGCCCCAGTGCCATGTGCCACTGCATCACGGCGATCCGCGCGGGGCGGTCCGGCGCGAAGCCGCGCAGTTCGGCCGTCGCGTAGACGGCGATCAGCAGCAGCAGCGTGATCCAGTGCAACGCGCGCACGAGGCGAGAGTACGTCGTCGGTTCGTTCACGGCACTGCCTTCCCGCGGCAGACGCAGTCGGCGAGATGGTCGTTGACCATGCCCGTTGCCTGCAGGAACGCGTAGCAGATCGTCGTGCCGACGAAGGTGAAGCCCTGTTTGCGCAGCGCCTTGCTGAGGCGGTCCGACAACGGCGTGCTCGCGGGCACGTCGCCGCGGCCGCGGGGCTTGTTGTCGACCGGCTTGCCGTCGACGAAGGACCAGAGATAAGTGTCGAGGCTGCCGTGTTCGCGCTGCACGGCCTGCGCCGCGAGTGCGTTGCGCCGCACCGCATGGACCTTGAGCCGGTTGCGCACGATGCCCGGATCGGTCAGCGCGCGCTCGAGCTGCCTGTCCGTGAGCTTCGCGCAGCGGTCGATGTCGAAGTCGTGGAACACGCGGCGATAGTGCTCGCGTTTTTCGAGGATCGTGCGCCAGGAAAGGCCGGCCTGGGCGCCCTCGAGGCAGAGGAATTCGAACAGCGCCCGGTCGCCGTGCAGCGGTCTGCCCCATTCGGTGTCGTGGTAGACGCGCTCACTGTCGCTGGATTCGGCCCAGAAGCAGCGCTTGATCGCGTCGCTGCTCACCCGCGCACCTGGCGCAGCCAGTCGTCGAGGTTGTAGTAGTTCGTCACGCGACAGATCTGTCCGTCGGCGATCTCGAAGAAGGCGCCGCCCGGCAGCACGTAGCGCTGGCCGTTCGCGGGCGGCAGGCCTGCGTCGGTCGCGACGTATTCGCCGTGGACCACGTACTCGGCGGCGGCGCGCGAGCCGTCCGCGTTCGCCATGACGACGATGTCGCGCAGCTGCTCGCGGTAGCTGCGCTGCATGCGCCCGAGGAATTCGCGGAACGCATCGCGGCCGTCCTCGCGCCGTCCCTGGTTGATGTCATGCGCCACGTCGTCGGCGAGGCAGGCCAGCATGCCTTCCCAATCGCCGCGGTTGAAAGCCGTGTAGTAGCGCAACAGCAGTTCGGTTGCGCGATCCATGGCGCGCACGCCGTCGATGATCATGCAGAGCTCCGGCCGGCACGGACGCCGGGACCTTACGCGGGGAGCCAAGCATAGCCGCGGCGCCGGCACGTTGCAGCCCCGTGTCGCCCGCGACGACGCGGTCCCGGACGGCACGCACGGCGCCATGCCGTATGATCGGTCGTTTCGCCCCGACCGTTGCCATGACCGACTCCGCTTCCCGCCGCGGCGCCCTGCTCGCGCTGGCCGTGCTGACCCTGGTCTGGAGCTACAACTGGGTCGTCATGAAGCAGGTGCTGCAGTATTCGGGGCCGTTCGAGTTCGCGGCGATCCGCGCCGTGCTGGCGACACTCGTACTGTTCGTCGTGCTGTTGCTGCGCGGAGAGACCCTGCGCGCGCCGCCGTTGCGACCGGTCATCCTGCTGGGCCTCGCGCAGACCACGGCGTTCCAGTCGCTGGTGCAGTGGGCACTCGTCGACGGCGGAGCGGGCAAGACCGCGATGCTCGCCTACACCATGCCGTTCTGGCTGCTGCTGCTCGCCTGGCCGTTGTTGCGCGAGCGGCCCGACCGGCGCCGGCTCCTGTTTGCCGCCGTGGCCGGCGTTGGGCTGGTCGGCGTACTGCAGCCGTGGCACGGCATCGGGGGCCGCACGAGCGCACTGCTCGCGCTGACCGGCGGCCTGGCCTGGGCGCTCGCCGTCGCGATCTCCAAGAAAGCCTTTGCCGACGGCAGCGTCACGCCGCTGCGCCTGACCGCGTGGCAGATGCTGTTCGGTTCGATCGGGCTCTGCGCGATCGCGCTGTTCGTCCCGGAACGCGCAATCACCTGGAACGCCCCGTTCGTCTGGGGACTGGCCTACAACGCGGTGCTCGCGTCGGGACTGGCCTGGGTGCTCTGGGCGCTGATCGTGCAACGTCTGCCGGCGACGGTGGCCGGCATCGTCAGTCTCGCCGTTCCGATCTGCGGCGTGCTGCTGGCCTGGGTGCTGCTCGGCGAGCGCCCCGATGTCTGGGAGGCCGCCGGCATCATGCTGATCGCGATTGCGCTGGTCGGCATCAGCCGTGCGCCGCAGCCCGCGCGCTAGTGTCCTGCCCCGCAGGCAGCGCAACCAAAAGAAATGCGGAAGGATTTCGTCGCGAGACTGGACGCCAGGAGGCGCCACAGCAGCGCCATGGCAACGAGCGGCAACGACGTATCGCGGCGAACGGCGACGGAATTATCAGATGACCACGTGCGGGACAGGACGCTAGGCCGGATTCCAGGGCAGCGCATCGAGATCGACGTTGCCGCCCGACAGCACGACGCCGACGCGCTTGCCGGCGAACGGCGCCGGATGCCGCAGGATCGCCGCGAGCACGGTCGCGCTCGAGGGTTCGACCACCTGCTTGAGCCGCTCCCAGATCAGTCGCATCGCCGCGGCGATCTGCGCTTCGCTGACCGGCAGCACCGCGTCGACATTCGCGCGCATCAGGGCAAAGTTGATTTCTCCGATCGTGCCGCGCAGGCCGTCGGCGATCGTGTTCGGCGTGATGTCGACAAAGCGCTCGCCGCGGCGGAACGACTCGTAGGCGTCGGGCGCGCCTTCCGGCTCGGCGGCGAACACGGTCGCGGCCGGATTCAGTCCGCGCACCGCGATCGCGCAGCCGCTGCTCAAGCCGCCGCCGCCGACCGGCGTGATCAGCACGTCCACGCCGCCGCTCTGCTGCACGAGTTCCAGCGCCGCCGTGCCCTGGCCGGCGATGACCCGGGTATCCGCGAACGGATGCACGAGCGTCGCGCCGGTCTGCCGTTGCAGCTTCGCCGCGGTTTCCTCGCGTGCCGCGATCGTCGGTGCGCAGTGATGCAACTGCGCACCGTAGCGCTCGATCGCCGCGATCTTGGCGCGCACCGCGCCTGCGGGCACGACCACGTGGCAGGCGATGCCGCGCGTCGCCGCGGCGAGGGCGAGCGCCGCGCCATGATTGCCGGAAGAATGCGTGACGACACCGCGGTGCGCGACATCTTCGGGCAGCGACCAGACCGCGTTGCAGGCGCCGCGGAACTTGAACGCGCCCATGCGCTGCAACTGTTCGCACTTGAAGTGCAGTTCGGCCCCGGCGAGTTCGTCGAGACTGCGCGAGCGCAGCACTGGCGTGACGTGGGCGTGCGGCGCGATGCGCGCGGCGGCATCGCGGATGTCGGCGAGGGTGACGCTGGGTGTCGTTTCCATGGCGCGGCGACGATACAGGCCGTCGCGGCGGCGTGCTAGCCTGCGCGCTCTGCTCCGTCTCCAGCCCGCCCATGTCCGCCTCCGACTCCGGCATCGTCCGTCTCGCCGATTACGTTGCACCTGCGTGGCATGTCGACGCGGTCAGACTCGAATTCGATCTCGACATCAGCGCAGCGCACGTGCGCGCTCGCCTGGACCTGCGGCGTTCGAGGCCGGGCGAGGCACCGCTGAAGCTCGACGGCGTCGGGCTCGCGCTCAAGCGGATATGGCTCGACGGACGCGAGCTCGACGCCGGCGAGTACGTCGTCGACGACGAATCGCTGACCCTCGCGAAGGTGCCGGATCGCGCAGTGCTCGAAACCGAGGTCGCACTCGATCCGGCAGCCAACAGCGCGTTGTCGGGTCTCTATCTGTCGGGCAGCGCCGAACACGGTTTCCTGCTGACGCAATGCGAAGCCGAAGGGTTTCGCCGCATCACCTACTACCCGGATCGGCCCGACGTCCTCGCGCCGTTCCACGTCGTGCTGCGTGCCGATCGCGCGCGTTTTCCCGTGCTGCTCGCCAACGGCAATCCGGCGGGCAGCGGCGAGTTGCCCGACGGCCGCCACTGGTCGGCCTGGGACGATCCGCATCCGAAACCGAGTTACCTGTTCGCACTCGTCGCCGGCCGGCTCGAGCAGATCGAACACGCCTACGTCACCGCCGAAGGCCGCGCGGTCACCCTGCGCATCTTCGCGGAAGCCGACGCGATCGATCGCTGCGCCTACGCGATGGACGCTCTCGTGCGCGCGATGCGCTGGGACGAGCGCGTCTACGGCCGCAACTACGATCTCGACGTGTTCCACATCGTCGCCACCCACGATTTCAACATGGGCGCGATGGAGAACAAGGGCCTCAACATCTTCAACGCGAAATACCTGCTCGCCGATCCGCATCGGTCGAGCGACGACGACTATGCGCACGTCGAGGCCATCGTGGCGCACGAATATTTCCACAACTGGACCGGCAATCGCGTCACCTGCCGCGACTGGTTCCAGCTGTCGCTGAAGGAAGGCCTCACGGTCTATCGCGAACAGCAATTCAGCGCCGACATGAACTCGGCCACGCTCAAGCGCATCGAGGACGTGCAGATCCTTCGTCGCGCGCAGTTCGCCGAAGACGCGGGCCCGCTCGCGCACCCGGTGCGCCCGTCCGAATACAGCGCGATCGACAATTTCTACACCGCGACGGTCTATGACAAGGGTGCCGAGCTCGTGCGGATGGTTGCGGGTCGTCTCGGTCCGGCCGCATGGCGCCGCGGCATGGATGAGTACTTTCGCCGTCATGACGGCCACGCGGCCACGATCGAGCAATTCCTCGCCGCGCTCGGCGATGCGAACGGCATCGACCTGACGCCGTACCTCCTCTGGTATGCGCAGGCGGGCACGCCGCAGCTCGACGCGCAAGGCAGCTACGATGCAGCGCAGCGCCGCTATTCGCTGCGTCTGCGGCAACACACGGCGCCGACGCCGCGGCAGCCGCACAAGCGCGCCGTGCCGATTCCGGTCCGCGTCGCGCTGCTCGGCGCCGACGGCCGCAATCTGCCGCTGCGCGCGACGCCGGACGAGGCTGCGCAGAGCGAGCGCGTGCTCGAATTGGCCGACGAGGAACAGACGTTCGTTTTCGTCGACATCGCCGCGCCGCGCGCGGCCTCCCTGCTGCGCGGGTTTTCCGCGCCGGTGCGGCTGCACAGCGATCACAGCGCGGACGATCTCGCGTTCCTGCTGCGTCACGAGAGCGACGGCTTCAATCGCTGGGAAGCCTCGCAGCAGCTGGCGCGCAACGCACTGTTGCGCGTGCTCGACGGCGAGACCGATTCGCCGGAACTGCGCATCTGGTGCGACACGCTGGCCGAGCTGTTCGGCGCCGACATCGATCCGGCGCTGCTCGCCGAGCTGTCGATGCCCCCCGACTACAACGAGCTCGCGCCGCAATGCGAGCCACTCGATCCGGCGGCGCTGCACGGTGCGCGCGAAACCCTCGAAAACGCGCTCGCCCGGCGGCTCGGCGATACCCTGGCTGCCCGGCACACCTTGCTGCTGCGCAGCGAGGCGGGAGCGCTCGATGGTCTCGCGCGGGGTCGCCGGCGGCTGCTGAACCGGTGCCTGCGGCTCTGGCTGCGCATCGATGCGGAACTCGCGCCCGAAGTCGCGGCGACGCGCTATGTGCTCGCGCCGAGCATGACCGAGCGTCTTGCAGCGCTGGCCGGATTGCTCACGCAGGACGCGCCCCAGGCGCAGAAAGCGCTGCAGGATTTCGCGAGACGCTATGACGCCGATGCGGTCACGCTCGACAAATGGTTCGCGTTGCAGGCGACCGTGCCGCGTCCCGACACCGTCGAGCGCGTCGCCGCGCTGTTGCATCATCCGCGCTTCAGCCTGCGCAATCCGAATCGCGTCGCTGCGCTGCTGCACGGTTTCGCCGCGCGCAATCCGATCGCGTTCCACCGCAGCGACGGCGCTGGCTATCGCCTCGTCGAGCAGGCATTGCGCGACATCGACGCACTGAATCCGACGACGGCGGCGCGACTTGGCACCACGCTCAAGGATTGGCGCCGGCTCGAACCGCAGCGGCGCGCGTTGCTGCAGGCGACCCTGCAGCGACTCGCCTCGACCGAGACCTCGCACGATCTCGGCGACATCCTGCGCCGCAGCCTCGGCTGACGTCAGATACCGTTAACGGCCGCGGCGGTACACTGGGGCGGTCTTCCGGGCCCGAGGTGTCCGTCATGCGTCGAATCGTCTGCTCCCTGCTGGCCGCCGCCGCATTGGCCGGGTGCGCGAGCACCGGCTACTACCATCAGGACGGCGCCGCCGATTACTACTACGAGCGCGACCGCAGCCATACCGGCTACTACGCGGGTTATTCCACCGGTCCGGGCTACTACGGCTTCTACGATCCGTACTGGGGCTCGGGCTTTCACTTCGGCCTGACGAGCTGGCCGTATTTCGCCTACGGCCATGGCTCGTATTACTCGGGCTGGCCGTATTTCGGCTATTCGCCCTGGTACGACAGCTGGTGGGGCGTCGGATACAACGACTGGTCCTGGCATCGCCACCAACAGGCGCTCGCGCGCCAGCGCCTGCGCAATGTCGAGAGTGAAACGGCCGCGGTCGCTGCGATGAATGGCCGGCGCATGCCTTCCCGCGATGCAGCCATGGGCGCGAATCGCAGCGCTCGCCTGGCGCCTGACGTTGCCGGCGAACCCGGCCGTTCACGCGGTTTTGACGCAGGGCGGCAGCTTCGGACCGAAAGTGTCGATCCCTACTACGGTGCGCCGCGCGTGCGTCGCGGCGACGGTCCTGAGCGGCGCGAATCCATGCCGCCCGGTACGCGCGAAATGCCGCTGCGCGATCGGGCGTCGCGGTCGCCCGGTGTTCCGACGCGCGACGAGCGACCGGTTCGGACCGGTCCTGCTTTCGACGAACGTCGTTTCAGCACGCCGGATCAGCGCGCGCCGGCGCCCATGCGTTCGGCGCCTTCAGCGCCGATGCGCACATTCACGCCGGCACCGGCGATGGAGCGGGCGCCGAGCTTCGCGCCGCGCGCGGAATCGAGCGCACCGTCGAGTGGCGGGCGTACGCGCACCCACGACAACTGACGAAAAAAAGGCCCCGCAGTGCGGGGCCTGTATAAGTCCGCGCGGGTCGGCGCGGAGGAGAGAGACGGTTCAGGCGGTCAGACGGCCCAGCGCTTCGGTCAGGCGCGCGATGCGCGAGGCGAGCGGAGCGACCAGCGGCTCGGCTTCGTTCGCGGCCTTCTGGCGGCGGATGCTCGCAATGGCGAGCTCGAGCTTGCTCACTTCGATCAAAAGGTCGACGCGCATGAACAGCGGATTGATCTGAATCATCGGATCGTTGGCGGCGTTCATCGGCAGATTCCCCTGGGCTGATCGGTTGCAGGATCTGTGATGCAGTTCGCGTGCCAGTCGCAAAAAACTGCGTTCGCGGTCACGGTTGACGCTTTTTCTCCTCGTGGTGACGGCGAGGGTCGCTTACTGACGCGGTCCGAATTCGTGAGCTCGCTGGCGCAGAGTTCGATCGGTTTCACGGTTTGATAATGCGTTGCCCGGATACTCTGCGCCCGGCCCAAATAAAAACGCCGCAGCTGCTTTCGCAATCTGCGGCGTTTACCGGTTACTGGCGCCCGGCACACGGTCCTCTTGGATTCCCCCTGTTCCTAAGACCGCCGGGCGCCAGCCTCTAACTCCCTGAAGTTAGAGCGGTACCGCAGCAATCTTTGGTGCGTCCTCCCACCGACGCAGAGCCGGCCCCTGAATTCCGACTATCGACGTGCTCGCAAACGCCGTGCGTCGGTGGGAGTGCGAGAAGGACAATGCAGGGGGCGTGCCAATCCCTTGCGCGTGCAGCTTCTCTCTCCGGCACTTTCCTGTCGAGTCCGCCTGCGGCGCGGCCGCCCAGCCGGTAGAATCCGCGCCGTTTCCGCCTTGCGCTCTCTCGCCATGGATTTCACCCGAACCTTCGACGTCATCGTAATCGGCGGCGGCCATGCCGGAACCGAGGCGGCGCTCGCCGCCGCGCGTTGCGGTGCACAGACGCTGCTGCTGAGCCACAACATCGAGACCATCGGCCAGATGAGCTGCAACCCGGCTATCGGCGGCATCGGCAAGGGACATCTGGTCAAGGAAGTCGACGCGCTCGGCGGTGCGATGGCACACGCGGCCGACCAGGCCGGCATTCAGTGGCGCATGCTCAACGCGTCCAAGGGCGCCGCGGTGCGCGCCACGCGCTGCCAGGCCGACCGTTCGCTGTACAAGGCGGCCATCCGTCGGATCGTCGAGAACCAGACCAACCTGACGTTGTTCCAGCAGGCCGTGGACGATCTGATTCTCGACGGCGATCGCGTCGTGGGCGCGGTGACGCAGATGGGCCTGCGCTTCCGCGCCGCGAGCGTCGTGCTGACCGCCGGCACCTTCCTCGCGGGAAAAATCCACATCGGTTTCGCGAACTACGCGGGCGGCCGCGCCGGCGATCCACCGGCGGCGACGCTGGCTTCGCGCCTGCGCGAGCTGAAACTCGGCACCGATCGCCTCAAGACCGGCACGCCGCCGCGCATCGACGGGCGCAGCATCGACTACCGCGAACTCCAGGCGCAGCCCGGCGACGATCCCATGCCGGTGATGTCGTTCCTCGGCTCCGTCGCCGAGCATCCCCGCCAGTTGCCTTGCTGGATCACGCATACCAGCGAGCGCACGCACGATCTCATTCGCTCCGCGCTCGACCGTTCGCCGCTGTACACGGGCAAGATCGAGGGCGTGGGCCCGCGTTACTGCCCGTCGATCGAAGACAAGGTCGTTCGCTTCGCCGACAAGCTGTCGCACCAGATCTTCATCGAACCCGAGGGTCTGGAGACGAACGAGATCTATCCGAACGGCATCTCCACGTCGCTGCCGTTCGACGTGCAGCTCGCGCTCGTGCGGTCGATCAAGGGCTTCGAGAACGCGCATATCACGCGGCCGGGCTACGCGATCGAGTACGACTACTTCGATCCGCGCGGACTCAAGGCTTCGCTCGAGACCAAGGCGATCGCGGGCCTGTATTTCGCGGGCCAGATCAACGGCACGACGGGCTACGAGGAAGCCGCGGCGCAGGGACTGCTCGCGGGCCTCAATGCAGCGCGCGCGGCACAGGGATGCGAGCCGTGGACGCCGCGCCGCGACGAGGCGTATCTCGGCGTACTCGTCGACGACCTCATCACCAACGGCACGGCCGAGCCGTATCGCATGTTCACCTCGCGTGCGGAATACCGCCTGCAATTGCGCGAGGACAATGCGGACCTGCGCCTGACCGAGCAGGGCTTCGCGCTCGGTTGCGTCGATCAGGCGCGTTACGACGCGTTCCGCGCGAAGCGCGATGCCGTCGCCGCGGAAACCGCTCGTCTCGGCGGGATCTGGGCCGCGCCGGGCAATGCGCTCGGGCGCGCGCTCGACAGCGAGCTCGGCGTGAGCCTCACACGCGAAGCGAACGCGCTCGATCTGCTGCGCCGGCCCGAACTCGACTACGCGACGCTCGCGCGCGTCGAAGGCATCGGCCCTGGCGTCGATGACGCGCGCGTCGCCGAGCAGGTCGAGATCGGGATCAAGTACGAGGGCTATCTCAATCGCCAGCGCGACGAAATCGAACGCCAGCGCCGCAACGAAGGCACCGCGATTCCGCCGGGCTTCGATTACGCCGCGGTGTCGGGGCTGTCTGCCGAAGTCGCGCAGAAACTCGCGCGTGCGCTGCCGCAGACCATCGGTCAGGCCAGTCGCATCGCCGGCGTGACACCGGCGGCGATCTCGCTGCTGCTCGTGCACCTCAAGCGTCGCGCGGCCTGACGCCGCGCGACGGTTCGGACGCCGCCGCGCGGGCGGGCGCAGCGCGGCTTTGCATCGGCCGCAATCGGCCCGTCGGGTCCCGGGTCCCGGCTCAGAAGCGAAGGCCGACGGCGACCCCGTAGGCCAGCGGATCGATCTTTACCGTGCCGACTTTCGCGCCGTTGACGCGCGCATCGGTGTCGATGTCCATCCAGCGCACGTCGAACGACAACAGCCAGCGCTCGTCGAGTGCGACATCGACGCCCGCGTGCGCCGCAGCGCCCCAGGACTTGTCGAGCGTCAGCTGCGTGGCTGCGAGCGCGCCGGTTTCCTCGACGTCGAAGAACGCCGTGTAGTTGAGTCCTAGACCGACGAACGGCGACACGCGGCCGTCCGGATTGAAGTGGTATTGCAGAGAGAGGGTCGGCGGCAGCTGTGACACCTCCGCCGCCTTCGCGCCGTTGAGGTGGACGTCGTGCTTGAACGGCGTCGCCGCGAGCAGTTCTATGCCCCAGTTCGGCGTGACGAAATACTCGAGCTGGAACGTCGGTCGCCAGTCGCCCGATACGTCAGTAGCGAGGGCACCGCCGGCAAGGCGGCCGTTGTCGGAACGTGGATCGACCTGATGTACGCCGACCTTGAACGTCCAGTCTTCGGCGTTCGCGCGGGCGACAGGAAGCAGCCCGGCGACGATCAGTGCGCAAAGCGCCGTATTTCTCAGTGTCATCGAATCACCTTGCAGGCAATGGAGTGCGCGCATGGTCGCAATGCGGCGCACTGCACGTATTGATCCTGATCAAAACTGAGTGCCCGGTCGCAATACGCCGTTCGCAACGTCCTGCGACGCAAGGGCAATGGCGAAGGCACGGGCAGCGCCACTAAAATGATCGACCCGGCGTCGCGCACGCGTCGCCGCTCCACGAGAAGAACAGGTTTCATGCTTACGATCGAACAGAAAATCGCCGAGGAAATCGCCGCGAAACCGGCGCAGGTGCAGGCAGCCGTCGAGCTGCTCGACGGCGGCGCGACCGTGCCGTTCATCGCGCGCTATCGCAAGGAAGCGACCGGCGGACTCGACGACACCCAGCTGCGCAATCTCGAAGAACGCCTGCGCTACCTGCGCGAACTCGAAGAACGCCGCGCGGCCATCCTCGCGAGCGTCGCCGAACAGGGCAAGCTCGGCGACGAGTTGAAAAAGGAAATTCTGGAAGCCGATACCAAGGCGCGGCTCGAAGACCTGTATCTGCCCTACAAGCCCAAGCGCCGCACCAAGGCGCAGATCGCGCGCGAAGCCGGCCTGCAGCCGCTGGCCGACGGCCTGCGCGAAGATCCGGCGCGCAAGCCCGAGGAATTCGCGCAGTCGTTCATCGACGCGGGCAAGGGCGTGGCCGACATCAAGTCGGCGCTCGACGGCGCACGCGCGATCCTGCTCGAGGAGTTCTCCGAAGACGCCGCGCTCGTCGGCGAACTGCGCAGCTGGCTGACCGAACGCGGCCAGGTCCGCGCCAAGGTCGTCGCCGGCAAGGAAAACGAAGGCGCGAAGTTCCGCGACTATTTCGATCACACCGAACCGGTCAAATCGATTCCGTCGCATCGCATGCTCGCGCTGTTCCGTGCCCGCAACGAAGGCATCATCGATCTCGAGCTCGAACCGACGACCGAGCCGGAACAAGGTCATGCGGAAGCCGAAGGCCGCGTCGCCGCGCATTTCGGCATTGCGCAGCGCGGTCGTCCGGCCGATGCCTGGCTGCTCGAAACCTGCCGCCAGACCTGGCGCGTCAAGCTGCATCTGCATCTCGCGCTCGACCTGTTCGGAAAGACGCGCGAAGGCGCCGAAGACGAAGCGATTCGCGTGTTCGGCGAGAACCTCAAGGATCTGCTGCTCGCTGCGCCGGCCGGGCCGAAGGTCGTCATGGGGCTCGATCCCGGCATCCGCACGGGTTGCAAGGTCGCGATCGTCGACGGCACCGGCAAAGTGCTCGCGACGGGCGTGATCTATCCGCACGAACCGAAGAATCAGTGGGACCAGTCGCTCGCGCAGCTCGCCGCATGGAGCCGCCAGCACGGCGTGAATCTGATCGCGATCGGCAACGGCACCGCCTCGCGCGAAACCGACAAGCTCGTGGCCGATCTGATGAAGAAGGCGCCGGAGCTCAAGCTCGCGAAGGTCGTCGTCAGCGAAGCCGGCGCCTCGGTGTATTCCGCGTCGGAAACCGCCGCGCGCGAATTCCCCGACCTCGACGTGAGCCTGCGCGGCGCGGTGTCGATCGCGCGGCGCTTGCAGGATCCGCTGGCCGAGCTCGTGAAGATCGAGCCCAAGGCCATCGGCGTCGGCCAGTATCAGCATGACGTCAACCAGGTGAAGCTCGCGCGCGCGCTCGATGCGAAGGTCGAGGACTGCGTCAACGCGGTCGGCGTCGACGTGAACACGGCCTCGGCGCCGCTGCTCGCGCGCGTCGCGGGTCTGTCGGCGTCGGTCGCGGAGAACGTCGTGAAATTCCGTGACGCGAACGGCGCGTTCCGTACGCGCGAACAGCTGAAGAAAGTGCCGCGTCTCGGCGACAAGGCCTACGAACAGTGTGCCGGCTTCCTGCGCATCGCGTCCGGCGACAACCCGCTCGATGCGTCGTCCGTGCATCCGGAGGCCTATCCCGTCGTCGAACGCATCATCAAGTCCTGCGGCCGCGAGGTGAAAAACATCATCGGCGACGGCGCGTTCCTGAAGACCTTGCGTGCGGATCAGTTCACGGACGACAAATTCGGCCTGCCGACGGTGCGCGACATCCTCAAGGAACTCGAAAAGCCGGGCCGCGATCCGCGTCCGGAGTTCGTGACCGCCGCATTTGCCGAAGGCGTCGAAGATCTCAAGGATCTCAAGCCGGGCATGGTGCTCGAAGGGCGCGTGTCTAACGTCGCCGCGTTCGGCGCGTTCGTCGACATCGGCGTGCATCAGGATGGTCTCGTGCATGTCTCCGCGCTGTCGACGAAGTTCGTCAAGGACCCGCGCGAAGTCGTCAAGGCCGGCGACGTCGTCAAGGTCAAGGTGCTCGAGGTCGACATCCCGCGCAAGCGCATCGCGCTGACGATGCGCCTCGACGACCCGATCGGCGAGGCGGCGGCGACCGGCGCTCCCGGCGTGCGGCGCGACGAACGTGGCGGCAAGCGCGACGCCGGACCGCGCGGCGCCGGGCCGAAGCCGGGTTCCGCGCCGGCGCCGTCGAACCACGCGTTTGCCGACGCCTTCGCCAAGGCGCGTCGCAACTGATACCGTGCCGTGGGTCGCGCCCGTCGCGGCCCATGGCTCATCTTCCCGGCCTGCAGCGGATTCCCGTATGCGTTTCGAAGGCACCGACCGTTACGTCGCCACCGACGAGCTCAAGCTCGCGGTCAATGCGGCGATCACCCTGCAGCGTCCGCTGCTGATCAAAGGCGAGCCCGGCACGGGCAAAACGCTGCTCGCCGAAGAAGTCGCGCGTGCGCTGGGAGCGCCGCTGATCGAGTGGCACATCAAGTCGACGACGAAGGCGCAGCACGGGCTCTACGAATATGACGCGGTCGCGCGGCTGCGCGATTCGCAGCTCGGCGAGGCGCGCGCCACCGACATCGCGAACTACATCGTGCCCGGCAAGCTCTGGCAGGCGTTCGCGGGCGAAACGCGTGCGGTCATGCTCATCGACGAGATCGACAAGGCCGACATCGAGTTTCCGAACGATCTGCTGCGCGAACTCGATCGCATGGACTTCCATGTCTACGAGACCGGCGAGACCGTGCGCGCGAAACACCGGCCGATCGTGATGATCACGTCGAACAACGAAAAGGAATTGCCGGACGCGTTCCTGCGCCGCTGCTTCTTCCACTACATCCACTTCCCCGACGCCGAAACGCTGGGCGCGATCGTCGACGTGCATTTTCCGGGACTCAAGCGCGATCTCGTGCACGAGGCGCTGACGGCGTTCCTGTCGTTGCGCGAAACGCCGGGACTCAAGAAGAAACCGACGACGTCGGAACTGCTGGACTGGCTCAAGCTGCTGCTGGCCGAAGACCTCGCCGTGGACACCTTGCGCGAGCGCAACGCGAAAAAGACGATACCGCCGCTCTACGGCGCATTGCTCAAGAACGAAGCCGACGTGCAGCTGTTCGAACGCATCGCGTTCATGGCGCGGCGCGGGAGCTGAGTTGCGGGAATCAGGCGTCGCAGGGGCCGGGCCGGGATTCCCGAGGCTCCGTAGGCGAGGCCCTATCGCCGCCAGAGTCCGCCCGGCTGACGAAGCGCCACAAAAAAGCCCTCTCGCGAACGAGAGGGCTTTGTCCATGCGGCGATCGATCCGATGCGATTACTTCGGCGTGCGCTTGGAGATCACGTCGTACTTCGCGACGGCGCGATCGTAGAGACTCTTCGCATCGGCGTCGACGAGCACGCCGACCGTGCCGCCTTCTTTCTTGGTCTTCAGCACGAGCAGGCCGGCGGCGTCCCAGCCGGCGCGCGTCACCGCGTTGGGCCTCTCGGCCATGGCCGGAACGCGTTCCTGCACCACCGCCATCGGCTTGCCTTCGCGGTAGGCGTAGTAGGTGTTCGTGCGGCCCTTGTCGCCGAAGTCGACGATTTCGCGGATGTAGCGCAGGCCGGTCTTGTCGAAGAAACCGTCCCATGCCGTCGTGCTGGCTTCGTCCTCGCTGGCGCCCTGCGAGCGCTTCATGCCGCCGATCGCGCGTTCGAGGCCTGCATACTCGGCTTCGAGCTTTTCCGACGCGGTGGGTTCCGGCGTCATCACGACGTCGACCTTGGCCGGCGAACCCTTGGTCAGCACCGGATACTGGCGCGGTGCGACGTAGCGGCGTTCGCCGTCGATGAGTTCGACGTTGAGCACGTACAGCGCGTTCTGATCGATCTTGCCGGTCTCGAACGGCAGCTGGAACTGCGCGGGCAGCTGGCCCGGCTGCGTCGTGCTCTGCGCCACGATGATCTCGGGCTTCAGGCTCACGTTCTCGAGCGAAAGCTTGAGCTGCGCGGTCGGCCCGATCGGTGCCGGCACCTTCAGTGAGACCGTGCCCGTGACCGACGTCGGTATCGGTGCCTGAGCCGCGGTCTTGGGCTGATTGCCGGCGTCGTTCGACGGGCCGCAGGCGGCCAGGGCGAGGCTGGCGAACAGCAGGGGAAGAACAAGCTTCTGCACGGGAGGTCTCCGCAAACGTAATATCGTGGCCGGCGCCGATGCGGCGGCAATGAGGGCCGCGCAGACTAGCGATTTTCGCCGCCGCTGTCGCGATTCGAAGGTCGAATAATGCCACCAACCGTGTTGCATAAGCGTTTAGTCGGGCCGCCGCGCCGGTCCTGCGGCCGGGGGACGGCGGGCCCGTACCGGTCCGCAGCCGGTTCGACCCGATACCGCCCGCAGGCCGGGACCCCATGCTGATCCGTTTCTTCCTCTGGCTGCGCAGCCAGGGACTCAGGCCCGGCATCAACGAACTGCTGGCCCTGCTCGACGCGCTGCGCGCCGGGTTTTCGCGCCTGTCGCTCGACGAATTCCATCTGCTGGCACGCATTTGCCTGGTCAAGGACGAAACCCAGTTCGACCGCTACGATCGCGCGTTCGGGACCTTTTTCAGCGGCGTCGACGCTGCCGCGCAGCAGCTCTACGGCGCCGTGCCCGAGGAATGGCTGCGACGCGAGCTCGACCGCGCGTTCACGCCCGAGGAAAAAGCCGCGATCGAGGCACTGGGCGGGTTGCAGAAATTGCTCGATGAGCTCCAGCGCCGCCTGGCCGAACAGCAGGAGCGCCACCAGGGCGGTTCGCGCTGGATCGGCACCGGCGGCACGTCGCCGTTCGGCCATTCGGGCTACAACCCCGAAGGCGTGCGCATCGGCGGCAAGTCCGGCCAGCGCCGCGCGGTCAAGGTCTGGGAGCAGCGTCAGTTCCGCAACCTCGACGACACGCGCGAACTCGGCACGCGCGACATCAAGCTCGCGCTGCGTGCGCTGCGCCGGCTCGCGCGCACGGGCGCCGAACAGGAGCTCGACCTCGACGGCACGATCCGTGCGACGGCGCGCAACGCGGGCTGGCTCGACCTCCGGATGCGGCCGGAGCGGCACAACGCGGTGAAGGTTCTGCTGCTGCTCGACATCGGCGGTTCGATGGACGACCACGTGCGCATCTGCGAGGAGGTGTTCTCGGCCGCGCGCAGCGAGTTCAAGCACCTGCAGCATTTCTATTTCCACAATTTCATTTACGAACGACTCTGGCGCGACAACTCGCGGCGCTGGGACGTGCATCAGCGCACGCTCGATCTCATGCATACGTATGCGGCCGACTACAAGCTCGTCATCGTCGGCGACGCGAGCATGAGCCCGTATGAGATCACCGAGCCCGGCGGCAGCATCGAGCATCACAATCCGGAAGCCGGCGCGGTCTGGCTGAACCGTCTGACCGAGCTCTATCGCCGCGCGATCTGGCTGAATCCGGTGGAGCCGTCGCGCTGGGAATGGACGCCGTCGATCGGCATCACGCGCGAACTCATGCAGGGCCGCATGTATCCGCTGACGCTCGCGGGGCTCAACGACGCAGTGGATTCGCTGCGCGGACGGTGAACGCCGCGCATCGATTCCCGCTTCACTTCCGCGGCCGCACTCTCAACTGATCCACCGGAAACGTCGCGATATCCGTGCCGCCGTGGCGGCGCGGCTGACCGGGCTTGGGACCCCAGGCATGCGCGCTGATCACTTCGTAGGTCGCCGGCAGACGACCGTCGTCGCGGCGGAACGGTTCGTAGGCCCGCGCGACCGCGCGCAATCGCGATTTGCCGGTCAGGCCGCGTCGGCGCTGGGAGTCGGCATTGGTGGCGCCGATGGATTTCAGGTCGCGCATCAGCGCGCCCGTGTCGGCATAGGTCAGCGTGAAGTCGTCGCCGTCGAGCACCGGATCGCGGAAGCCCGCGGCGAGCAGCGCGTCGCCGACGCGCTGGATATCGGGAAACCGGCTCACGTGCGGGGCGCTGTCGACGTCGGCCCACGCCGTGCGCAACTCGTGCAGGGTCAGCGGCCCGAAGGTCGACAGGGTGAGAAAGCCGTCCGGCTTCAGCACGCGGCGGAACTCGTCGAACAGCGCCGGCAGATCGACGATCCACTGGATGCACAGGCTGGAGAACAGTACATCGATGCTGGCGTCGGCGAGCGGCAACTGGCGCGCGTCGGCGCAGATACGCGCGAGCGGGCGCAGCCAACTGCCTTCGCGCCGTGCCTGCTGCAGCATCGGCAGCGCGAGATCCATCGCGATCACGTCGGCCTTGCGCCAGCGCTTGCGCAGTTTTCCGCTCGCCCGGCCCGGGCCGCAGCCCAGATCGAGCACACGCTGCGGGGGCGTCGTGACGTAGTCGAGGCGTTCGAGCAGGCGGTCTTCGACTTCGTGCTGCAGCACCGCGTGCTCGGCATAGCTCGTCGCCGCGCGTCCGAACGCGCGGCGCACCTGGTCGCGGTCGAACGGCGTCATGGGCCGACCTCCGCCGCGAACGCGGCAATCGCGTCGGCGACCGCGCCCGCCTGTCCGATGAACGGTGCATGGCCGGCGGAAAATTCGAGATAGCGGCCGTGCGGGTTCTGCTGTGCGGCCCATTGCATCGCCGCCGGCGGAATCAGCTTGTCGCGGCGGCCGGCGATCCAGAGGCTCGGTACGGTCAACGCGGGCAGCGCATCGCGCAGATCGGCGCGATCGAGGATCTCCAGTCCGTCGCAGAGCGCGCGCAGCGCCGGCTCGCCGCGATCGAACACATGCGCGCGCAGTTCGCGCAGTTCGCTCTGCGCACGCTCAGACCCGTGCGCCTCGAGCGCGAGGAAGCGTTCGATCGTGCGGTGATAGTCGCTGCGCAGGCCGTCGCCGAACTGACGGAAGGTGTCCGGCGCGACGCCCTGCGGCCAGTCCTCGCCGACGACGAAGCGCGGGCTCGATGCGATGAGCACGAGGCCGCGCACCTGCTGCGGCCGCAGCCGCGCCGCTTCGAGGCAGACCTGCCCGCCGAGGGACCAGCCGAGCCAGATCGCGCGCGGCACCTGCGCGGCGATACGTTGCGCGCAGTCGGCGAGATCGAGGCGTTCGTCGCGCTGCGCGCTGAGCCCATGGCCCGGCAGATCGACGAGGTGCAGGCGAAAGCGCGTCGAGAGTTCGCGCGTCAGCGGCGCGAAGATGCCGGCGTGCATGGCCCAGCCGTGGATCATGACGATGTCGGGGCCTTGGCCCTGCGTTTCGATGTGCATGAGGGAAATCGGCAACCGTGTGACGTCAGTCGCCGCGCGTGGGAGCGGCGCGGCGTGCGAGCGCGTCGAGCAGTTGCTCGACCATGCTCTCGGTGTGAAGCGCCGACAGCGTGATGCGCAGGCGCGCGGCGCCCGCGGGCACGGTCGGCGGGCGGATCGCCGGCACGTAGAAGCCGTCGGACTCGAGCTCGCGCGACAGGCGCAGCGCCGTCGCGCTGTCGCCGACGAGCAACGGCTGTATCGCCGTGCGCGACGACAGCAGGGTCAGGCCGCGCATCTTCGCGCCGGCGCGAAGATGCGCGACCAGCGTGCGCAGGCGATCGCGGCGCCACGGTTCGTAGCGTGCGATGTCGACCGCGGCCGCGGTCGCTGCGGCCAGCGCCGGCGGCAACGCCGTCGTGTAGACGTAGCTGCGCGCGAACTGCACGAGACCTTCGACGAGCGCGGTGCTGCCGGCGACGAACGCGCCGCAGACGCCGACGGTCTTGCCGAGCGTGGCCATGAGCACGGGCACGTCGTTCGCGTCGAGTCCGGCCTCGGCGACGCTGCCTGCGCCGTCGGCACCGAGCACGCCGAGACCATGCGCGTCGTCGACATGCAGCGTCGCGTTCTGGTCGCGGCACAGCGCGGCGAGTTCCCGCAGCGGCGCGATGTCGCCGTCCATGCTGAACACGCCGTCGGTCGCGAGCAGCGCGGCGGCCTGCGGCGCGGTCTCGAACTGGCGATGCGCGCTGTCGACGTCGGTGTGCACGTAGCGCTTCAGGTTCGCGCCCGCGAGCCGCGCGCCGTCGAGCAGGCAGGCGTGATTGAGCTTGTCCTGCAGGCAGAGGTCGCCGTCGCGCAGCAGCGCGGCGAGCACGCCGAGGTTGGCCAGGTAGCCGCTCGAAAACAGCAGCGCGCGTTCGCGTCCGGTCCATGCGGCGAGCTTGCGTTCGAGCGTGTCGTGCTCGTCGCGATGCCCGCCGAGCAGATGCGCCGCGGTCGCGCCGACGCCCCAGCGTCGTGCCGCGGTGATCAGCGCTTCGCGCACGCGCGGATGCTGCGCGAGGCCGAGGTAGTCGTTGCTCGCGAAATTCAGCAGGCGCCGGCCGCCGATGACGACTTCGGCGCCGTCCGTGTCGGCGACGCAGCGCAGGCGCCGCAGCAGACCGGCCTCGGCGCGTTCGGCGCAGGCCTGGTGCAGTCGGGCGAGCAGGTCCGGGCGAGGCATCGTGGGCGCGGCGACGGGCGCCGCGGCTTCAGGCGGCGAGGCCGGTATCGCTGCAGGCGCCACCGCAACCGCCGTTGCCGCAGGCCTGCGCGTCGGTGTCGACGATGTCCGCATGCACGGTCGAGGACTGCTCGATGACCTGCAACGGATGGATGCCGAGGCGGCGGAACAGTGCCTGGTCGTGCTCCACGTCAGGATTGCCCGTCGTCAGCAGCTTTTCGCCGTAGAAGATCGAATTCGCACCGGCGAGGAAGCACAGCGCCTGCAGTTCGTCGCTCATCTCGGCGCGGCCCGCGGACAGGCGCACCATGGACTGCGGCATCAGCAGGCGCGCGACGGCGATCGTGCGCACGAACTCGAACGGGTCGAGCAGCGCCGTGCCGGCGAGCGGCGTGCCGGCGACCTGTACGAGCCGATTGATCGGGACCGAGGTCGGATGCTCGGGCAGGTTCGCGAGGGTCTGCAGCAATCCGGCGCGCTGCTCGCGCGTCTCGCCCATGCCGACGATGCCGCCGCAGCAGGTCTTCATGCCGGCCTGGCGCACGTGCTCGAGCGTGTCGAGGCGATCCTGATATTCGCGCGTCTTGATGATGTCGCCGTAGAACTCCGGCGCCGTATCGAGATTGTGGTTGTAGTAGTCGAGGCCGGCGCTCTTGAGCGCCTGCGCCTGTTCGCCGCTGAGCATGCCGAGCGTCGCGCAGGTTTCGAGGCCGAGCGCCTTCACCGCGCCGACCATCTCGGCGACCTTGCCCACGTCCTTGTCCTTCGGCGAACGCCAGGCCGCGCCCATGCAGAAGCGTGTCGCGCCGGCGGCCTTGGCCTGGCGCGCCTTGTCGACGACCGCGTCGAGGGACATCAGCTTTTCGGCCTTGAGCCCGGTCGCGTAGCGCGCGCTCTGCGGGCAGTAGGCGCAGTCCTCGGGGCAGCCGCCGGTCTTGATCGACAGCAAGGTCGAGACCTGTACGGCGTTCGCGTCGAAGTGCTCGCGATGCGTCCGCTGCGCGTCATGCAGCAGGTCGGCAAAGGGGAGGTCGAACAGGGCGAGCACTTCCTCGCGCGTCCAGTCGTGGCGTAGGGCTGTCATGGGCGATCGCTAGCGGGCTAAATTCGGGCGCGAGTGTCCGGGGCCACGGTGGAGGCTGTCAACTTGAACGCGCGCACACCGGTTGACGGCTGGTGGCAACGGCTCGGCTTCGCACTGCTGCCGTCGCGCTGCCTGCTGTGTGGCGGCGCTGGCGAGCGCTCGCGCGATCTCTGCGCGGCCTGTCGCGCCGACCTGGCGCCCAACACGCCGGCCTGCGCCTGCTGCGGCCAACCGTTGCCGTTGGCCGCGACGGCCTGCGGGCGCTGCCTGAAACGATTGCCGGCGTTTCGGGCGACCTGGGCGCCGCTGCGCTATGCGCCGCCGCTCGCGGGCCTGATGACGCGCTTCAAGTTCGGCGGCGACCTGGCTGCCGGCCGCGTGCTGGCCGAGGTCGCCCTGGAGCATTGGCACCGCGCGCCGCCGGCGCGGCCCGACGCGCTGCTGCCGGTGCCGCTGCATGCGGAGCGGTTGCGCGAGCGCGGCTACAACCAGGCGCTGGAGCTCGCGCGGACCCTTGCGCGTGCGAGCGGCATCGTCCTGTTGCCCGACACCCTGCAGCGTCCGCGCGCGACGCCCGCGCAGAGCGGCCTCAGCGCGCTCGCGCGGCGGCGCAACTTGCGCGGCGCGTTCACCGTGCGCGACGGCGTCGCGCTGCCGCCGCACGTCGCCGTCGTCGACGATGTGATGACCACCGGCGCCACCGCCCAGGAGTGTGCGCTCGCGCTGCGGCGCGCCGGCGCCGCGCGCGTCGACATCTGGGCGATCGCGCGCGCGCCGCGCTAGACGTGCCTGAGCGCCAGCGCGAGGCAGATGCCGGCCCAGACCGCCATGCCGAGCCATAGATTGTTGCGGAACGCGGCGAAACAGGCCGCGCGCTCGCGCTCGCGGATCAGATACTGCTGCCAGACGCAGAGTCCGGTCGCCGCGACGACGCCGAGGTAGTAGGTCCAGTGCAGGCTCGCTCGCGAGCCCACCAGCACCAGCGCGAGCAGGAACGTGCCCATGAGCACGCCGAGGATCATGCGATCGTCGTCGCCGAACAGGATCGCGGTCGACTTGGAGCCGGCCGCGATGTCTTCCTCGCGGTCGACCATCGCGTATTCGGTGTCGTAGATCGTCGCCCAGACCACGTTCGCAGTGAACAGCAGCCAGCACAGCGGCGGCAGCGCCTGGAACCAGGTCACCATCGGCGCGCCGCCCTTCACGGCGGCGAATGCCATCGGGATCGACCAGCCGAACGCGGCGCCGAGCACGACCTGCGGCAGGTGCGTGTAGCGCTTGGCGAACGGATACAGCGTCGCGAGCGCGGCGCCGGCGAAGGACAGCTTGACCGTCATCGCATTCGTCAGCAGCACGAGACCGAACGCGAGCGCGAGCAGTACGCCGAACAGCACCAGTGCCGCGCGCGGCGTCACGCGGCCCGCGGCGATCGGCCGGCCGCGCGTGCGCTCGACCTGCGGATCGAGCCAGCGATCGGCGTAGTCATTGATGACGCAGCCGGCCGCGCGCATGAGGAACACGCCGAGCGTGAAGATCACGAGCAGATACGGCGGCGGAAAGTCGCCGGCTGCGAGCCAGAGCGCCCACCAGGTCGGCCACAGCAGCAACAGCGCACCGATCGGCCGGTCCATGCGCATGAGCACGAGATAGTCGCGAGTCGCCGGGCGCCAGTCCTTCGGCAACAGCTTCAGCAGCGCCTCGAGTACGCCGCGCGAGCGTGCCGAGGCGTCGGCCGGATGCGCCGGCGCGGCCGCGGCCTTGTCGCGCGCAGCGGATTTACCACCGTGTTTCGCGGCGGGTGCCGAGGGCTTCGCCGGCGGTGCAGGCTTGTGTTTGCCCGGCGGTCGCAGGAACGCCGGCGGCTCGTCGTCCGCATCGACCGGTTTCGGGCTGTTCGCAGCGGAGTGCGGTGCCGGCCGCGCGTCGGCCGCCGGTCGCGGAGTCGCGGCGGCGGCGTGTTGTATCGGCGCCGGTGCCGGGGCTTTCGGCGGTACCGCTGAAGCCGTGACAGGTGTCGTGGTCGCTGCTCGTGCCGCAGGCGGCTGCGCCGGCGGTGGCACAACCGCCGGTGGACGGGCGGCCGCACCGGTGCCGGGATGCGATGCGGTCGGGCCGGGTGCGGTGCGCGGTGCTGCCGAGGAGGCGCCGGGCGATGTCGCCGCCGGTCGGATGGCGCTGCTTGCCGCCGGGGGCGGCGCAACCGACGGCATCGCGGATTTCGCAGGACCAGGAGAGGGTGCGGTCGGAGCCGCAACTGCCGGCCGCGCCGGTGCTGGTACGGCTGCGACGGGTGCCGGCGCCGCGGGATGCGGCGCTTCCGGTGCTGCCGGTTGAGGTGTCGGCATCGGTTTCGCGACGACATGCGCCGGCGTCGGCGGCGCCGGATTCGCGGCCGGACTCGCCTGCCCGGTAACCGGGCGCGCCGCGGGCGGTCGTGTCGCTTCCGACGGCGCCGCGACGGCCGCCAAGGTGGCGTGCGGTGCGGCGGCGGGCGCTGCGGTCGTCGTCTGCGCCTTGACCGGTGGTGTCGGCGTTGCCGTCACGGCGTGTGGTGCCGCCGATGCGATTGCCGGTTGAGGCCCGGCGGCGGCCGGCACCGCTGCAGGCGCCGGCGCCGCGGATGTCGGCGTCGATGCGGCGGTCGCTTTCGTCGCCCGCGAGGCGCGAGTCGAGGTCGGCGGCGGCGGGATCGGCGTCGCGGCCACGCTGTCCGCGGCCCCGGCGCCTGCCGGCATCGCCGGCTTCGCCGCCCGCGGCGCGCGACTGCGTGGCGGCGCCGCTGCGGTCTCCGCTGCGGCGTTCGTCGCGCCTGTTCCGGTCGCGCTCGTTTCCGACACGACGCTCTTGCGCGGTGCGCGAGGCTTCGGCGGCGGCTTCGGCGCTGCGTCGTCGTCGATGCTCTTGCGGCGGCTGCGCGGCTTGGCGTCGTGCGTCGGCGTCGCGGTCTCGTCCGTGGGCGCGTCGGTCTTCTTGCTCATTGCGCGAGTGTAGCCCGCGATGCCGCCGATGCAGCGTGCCTGGGGCGCATTGCCGCGTCGCGCTGCGCCGCTCGCGTGCGGCGCTTACGGCGAAAAACTGTACGTTGCCGTGCCGTCGCCGTTGTCCTTGATCTCGCGCACGCCGACGATGCCGTTGGCCTTGGCCACGGCGGCCTGTCCCGCGCGCGAGCGGAACGTCGCCGGCGTCTTGAGCTTCAGCGGCACGAAGTGCACCGGGCTGGCTTCGATCGCGTCGCGGGTGAGCGACGGGTGCGCCTTGATCCAGTCGATGACGACATCGCGATTCGTCGTTTCCATCGACATCACGATGTTTTTGCCGTCGAGGCCCGGAATGCTGCCGCTGCCGCTCGCGCGATAGTTGTTCGTCGCGACGATGAACGGCTGGTCGGGCTTTACCGGTTTGCCCGCGTGCTCGAGCTTGACGATGCGCTCGCCGGGCGCGCGCGACAGATCGATGGTGTAGCTGATCCGGCCCTGGATCACGTCGAAGTTGTAGGACGGCACGCGCGTGTTGATGAGTGCCTGCGCTTCACCGGATTGCGGATCGAGGCGGTTGAAGCGCTCGGCGGATTTCTCGAGCCAGCCCTTGAGGATTGCGCCGTCGATCTTCACCGCGGCGATCGTGTTCGGATACAGGTACAGGTCGGCCGCGCTCCTGATCGTGACTTTGCCCGGCTTCACGTCGCTGTAGTCTTCGGGACCGGCGAAGCCGGCCTTGAACGCGGCCGCGGCCGACAGCACCGGTATGCCCGCGAGATCGGGTCGCTCGCTCTTGATCCACTGCTCGGTGTACGCGCGCTGCGCCGCATTGATGACGCCGAGCGCGCTGACGTCGCCCTGGTCGGCGAAGTAGGTGCTCAGGTGGAACTCGGTCCGGCCGATCGCGGTGTCGACCCAGGCCATGGTCGCGCGATGCTCGGTGTCGACGATCTTCGCGATCTCGGCATCCGGCGCGACGCACTCGGCGTCTTTGGGACAGATCGGCCGCACTTCGCTGAACGTCTTGTCCTTGACGATCTGCCAGCGGCCGTCGCGCCGCGTCAGCGCGAGCTTGATCACGCCGAGGCCCTTGCCCCAGAAGCTGCCCATGACGGCGGGGACGCCGCGCACGAAGCCGCGCTCGTTGTCGACCTCGGGCATGCTGTTGAAACGGGACTTCGGATTGCTCGCGTTCGGGAACGTGTCGTGCGAATGGCCGAGCAGCATCGCGTCGATTCCTTCGACGGCGGCGAGATGCCAGTTCGCGTTCTCCATCTCGGCGCTGTAGGGCGACGGATTCAGGCCGCCGTGTGATACCGCGACGACCAAGTCGACTTTCTGAGCGCGCAGTTCGGGCAGGTACTTCTGCGCCGCCTCGACGACGCCGAGCACGGTCACCTTGCCTTCGAGGTTGCGTTTGTCCCATTTGATGATCGGCGGCGGCGCGAAGCCGAGCACACCGACGCGCAGCGGCACGCTGAGCGCGCTGCCGTCGGGCGTATAGGCGGTGATGGTCTTCTCCACGACGAGCCACGGCCGGTACAACGGCGTGCCGTCGCGCGCGCCGAATACGTTGGACAGCACCAGCGGAAACGCCGGGCCCTGGCAGCGCTGCGAATTCACGCCGTCGGCCGCGATCGGCGTGCCGGTGACCTGGGCGAGAAAGTCGAGGCCATAGTTGAATTCGTGATTGCCGATCGCACCGGCGTCGTAGCCGATCGCATCCATCGCCTTGTAGGTCGCGAGCTTCTGCGAACACGGCAGGCGCTCGGCCAGCGCCTGATAGTCCGAGAGCGCCGTGCCCTGGATGGTGTCGCCGTCGTCGAACAGGAAACTGTTCGGGTTTTCCCGGCGCGCTTCGCGGATCAGGGTCGCGACGCGCTCGAAGCCCAGGGTAGGGTCGACCATGCCTTTGAAGTAGTCGAAGCTCAGCACGTTCGCGTGGAGATCGGTCGTTTCGAGCAGCGCGACATCGGCGCGCGCACCGTCCTGGAGACGGGGACCTTTGCCGCCGCCGCTGCTGGCGCAGGCGGTCAGGACGGCAGCGAGACTCAAGGCAAGCAGGACACGGGGCATGGCGTCGATACGGGGCTGGGTCGGGCGCGAACCTTAGCATCGGCCCGCGTCCGTCGCATGTCTCGCAAGGCTGCGGCCGGATGGCCGCGACGCCGCGGCGCTGTCACACTGCGGGCTTATCGTCGCGAATTCGATCGGAGATTGCCGTGAACGCACTGCGCCTGCTGCCTGCCGCCGTCGCCCTGGTCCTGACCGCCTGCGCGAGCCAGCCCGCGCCGTCCGGCGGTGCCGCGACGACACGGACGATCGCCGTGCCGCAGATCCAGCGGCCGCAGCAGGAAACCGCGGACTGGTGGTTCACCGCCGGTGCCGCGGCCGCGCACGCGAACGTCGGCACGACACCGCCGCGCGCGAAGAACGTGATCGTGTTCCTCGGTGACGGCATGAGCATTCCGACGATCACCGCGGCGCACATCCTCCTGGGCCAGCGCGAGGGCAAGGACGGCGAAAGCGCGCGCCTCGCGTTCGAGACGCTGCCCTACACGGCGCTGAGCCGCACTTACGAAACCGATGCGCAGACGCCGGACTCCGCCGGCACGATGACCGCGATCATGACCGGCGTGAAAACGAAGGCCGGCTTCATCGGCATCGGCCAGGCCGCGGACCGCGCCGACTGCGCGTCGAGCCGCGGCCAGGAACTCGTGACCGCGCTCGAACTCGCCGAGCGCGCCGGCATGGCGACCGGCGCCGTCACCACGACGAAGATCACGCACGCGACGCCGGCCGCCACGTATGGCCACCTGCCGGAGCGCAACTGGGAGTCCGACGTCGACGTGAGCCAGTCGCCCAAGGGCGGCGACTGCGCCGACTTCGCGCGCCAGCTCGTCGAGCAGCCGTTCGGCGACGGGCTCGAGGTCGCGCTCGGCGGCGGCCGCGAGAATTTCATGCTGCCGACGCAGCGCGATCCCGAAGAGCCGGGCCGGCCCGGCAAGCGCCTGGACCAGCGCGACCTGATCGCGCAGTGGACCGCGCGGCCGGGGGCTGTGTACGTGTGGAACAAGGAACAATTCGACGCGATCGACGCGGCGAAGACCACGCACCTGCTCGGCCTGTTCGAGCGCTCGCACATGCGCTTCGACCATGACCGCGTCAATCCGCCTGCGGGCGAAACCGGCCGTGTCGCCGCGGACGAGCCGAGCCTCGCGGAGATGACGCGCAAGGCGCTGGCCGTCCTGAAGAAAAACCCGAAGGGCTATTTCCTGATGGTCGAAGGCGGCCGCATCGACCACGGCCATCACGCCGGCAACGCCTATCGCGCATTGACCGACACGATCGCGTTCTCCGATGCGGTGCAGGCCGCGCTCGACGAAACCGACGCGGCCGACACGCTGATCGTCGTCACCGCCGACCACTCGCACACCTTGACCTTCGCGGGCTATCCGCAGCGCGGCAATCCCATCCTCGGCCTGGTGCACGGCGGATCGGACTTCGAGGATGCGGGATCGTCGCTCGCGCTCGACCAGCACAAGCTGCCGTACACGACGCTCGGCTACGCCAACGGCCCCGGGTACGTCGGCGCGAGCGACCAGCAGCCCGAGGGCCCGAAAACCTATCCGCACTACTACCGCAGCCTCGGCAAGCCGGCCGCCGGCCGCCCGGATCTGACCAAGGTCGATACCGGGGCGCCGAACTACATGCAGGAAGCGGCCGTGCCGTTCATGAGCGAAAGCCACGGCGGCGAAGACGTCGCGATCTTCGCGCGCGGCCCCGGCGCACAGGCATTCCACGGCGAGCTCGAGCAGAACGTGATCTTCCACATCATCGCGCAGAGTGCACCGCTGCTGCGCGGCACGCTGTGCGCCGCCGGCAGCTGCAATGCCGACAAGGTGCCGGTGACGCGACCGGAGCGCGCGAAACTGCTCGCGAAATAACGAGCCCGGATCGGCCGGCGGGCCGGATTTGTCCTGCAAACGCCGGCGCATTGCTATCCTCTGCGTCTTCGGACACCCAGGAGAACCGCATGCACTACCGATTCGGCGCACTCGCGCTGTTGCTGCTGACCGCCGCGAACGCGCGGGCCGAACTGCCGCCGGACGTGCAGCGCGATCTGTGGAAAACCTACGGTTCGGCGTCGAAACCGACCCGTTATCGCGAAGCCCGCATCGATCTCGACGGCAACGGCCGCGAGGAAGTCGTCGTGCACCTGTCCGGCCGCAAGGCCTGTGCGCGCAACGGTTGCATGACCGTGATCTATGCGCCGGAAGGCAAGGACGGCTACCGGCGCGTCTCGGCGATCGAGGCGACGAATCTGCCGATCGGCGTGGGCCTCGCGCGCAGCGCCGGCTGGCGCGACCTCGTCGTCCACGTGCGCGGCGGCCGCTCGAAAGCGCCGATGCTCGAGCTGTTCTTCGACGGCACGACTTATCCGAAGAATCCGCACGCGCGCGATCCGCTGATCGTGCCCGCGAAGGAGCCCGTCGACGTCATCATTGCGGCGGAATCGGCCAACAGCGGCGAGCTCCTGACCGAGCCGGTCGCCACCGGCGTCGCCGACACGGTCGACGCGGAATCGCTGAAGAGCGCGCGCAAGCAGAACGACCGGAACATTAAAGTGGTCGACAGCGCAAATGCGCCTTCGTTCAAATGTGCAATCGCGATGGTGAATGCCGAGAAGCTCATTTGCGCGTCGCCGGAACTCGCCGCGCTCGACCGCGAAGTCGCGGCGTCGTTGGCGAAGGAGATCAAGGGGCAGCCCGAGAATCGCGCGGAAGAGCTGCGCAGCGACCAGCACAACTGGACCACGACGCGCAACGGCTGCGGCACGACGCCCGATCCGACCGCGTGTATCCGCGAGTCCTATCGCCGGCGTCTCGTCGCACTGCAGATCCGGCAGGGCAGCGCAGCGCCGTCGCCCGCAGCGACGTACGCCTGCGATGGCCAGACGCTGCCGCTGACCGCCGTCGTCTACAAGACCGACCCTCAGGCGATCGCGCTGACCTTGGGCAAACGCCAGGCGCTGCTCTATCTCCCCCCCGGCTCGGACGGCACGCGCTACATCGCCCCGGGCACGTCCGGCACGCGCTATGCCGCTGACGATCTCGTATTCCACGACGAAAAAGGCAAGGTCACGGTGCACTGGGGCTCGCGCATGCGCCTGAACTGCGTTGCGAAACCGTAGGTTGCGGCGAGCCGGAGGCGAACCGCCGCCTCGAGGCGCGAGCGGGCGTGAGAAATCAGAGGATGGTGCGTAGAAACCAGCGAGCGCTCCTTCTCGGGTCTGCGCCTGCTCGCCCTCAGTCGCTGTCCGGCTCGAACCGGTAGTGCCCGGTTATCGTGAACGCGAACAGCCCGTCCTCGATCTGCGTGCCGGCGCCGATGTTGTGCACGATCAGCGGGCGACCGTCGCGGCGCTCGTCCGCCACGAGGCCGATGTGCGGTACGCCGCTCGGCAGGCGCCAGGTCACGATGTCGCCGGCAGCGTAGAGCGAAGCGTCGGTCTGGCTCACGCGCAGCGACCGGCCGTGACGCGCGAAAAACGTCGCGAGGTTCGGCACGCGGCGATGATCGATGTTGCGGTCCGGTGCGCGCAGTCCCCAGAGCTTCGGATAGGCCAGCCAGTGGCGCGCCATGTCTTCATGCACGCGTTTCTGCAAGTCGACGCCGAGCGCGCGATAGGCGCGGATCACGACGTCGGTGCAGACGCCGCGATCGACGGGTACATCGCCGCCCGGATACGCGATGCGCGTGTAGGCCGGATCGTAGGTCACGGTCACACCGACCTGTGCCGCCGCGGCCGCGAGCAGGTTCGCCGGAAATGCGGGCGGGTCGGCGGCCGCGGTACCGCTGGCGGCGAGCGTGACCACGAACAGCGCGCCACGAAGATGGCGCCACGGCAGACGGAACACTTTCATGGCGTCGCTGCCGCCAGCACGCGCTGCGCGCGCAGGAAATCGCCAACGAGCAGGGCGAAATCGCGGTCGAAATACGCACAGTCATTGTGACCGCAGGCTTCGCGATGCAGCCGCGTGCGCGGCGACGCCGCGGCCAGCTTGCGCGCGTGCGCCGGCGGAATCAGCGTGTCGTGGTCGCCGTGCATCAGCAGCACGGCCTGCGGAAACGCGGCGATGCGCGCGGCCGAGTCGAACGGATCGCGCACGAGCCAGGGCGGCAGATAGTGGTCGCGCGCGAGGTCCGCGGTCGACGCGAACGTCGACAGCAACACCAGCGCCGCGAGCGAGCGGTGACGCGACAGCTCGGCCGCCGGCGCGCCGCCGATCGAACGGCCGAGCGCGACGATGCGCGACGGATCGACGAGCGGCTGCTGCGCGAGCCAGTCATAGGCTGCCGTCGATACTTCGACGAGGCTCTGGAAATTCGGTTCGCCGTCGGCGCCCGCATAGCCCGGCAGCTCGACGAGCAGCACGTGCAGGCCCAGCGCACGCAATGCATCGAAGCTGCGCACGTGCTGATCGACGGTTTCGCCATTGCCATGGAAGAACAGCAAGGCTGGCGCCTGTACCGGCGGACCCGGCAGGAACACGCCGCGCGCCCGGCCGAACGATACGGCCGGCTCGACGAGTCGTGCGGGCGCGGCGAGCTCGACGCGGAACGGGTGATGCGATCCGTCGGCGAGCGGGAACAAGAGCTGCCGCTGTACGGTATAGAAGAACGCGCAGTAACCGGCGTAGGCGAGTGCGGCGAGAAGGAGCACGCGACCCGATCGTCGCAGCCAGCGCCGTTTGAACGTCGATCCCGGAGTGTCGCGCATGATCTGGTTCGCCCGTATCCGATTCGTTCTCGCGCCGCTCGTCGTGTTGGCTGCGCTCAGCGCCTGCGCCGGCGCGGCGGAGGTTCCGCTGCGCGACGGCGACATCATCTTCCACACCTCGCGCTCGGCGCAAAGCATCGCGATCCAGCGCGCGACGCATTCGCGCTACAGCCACATGGGGCTGATCCTGCACCGCGACGGAAAGCCCTACGTGTTCGAGGCCGTCTCGACCGTGAAGTTCACGCCGTTCGCGCAGTGGATCGCGCGCGGCGAAGACGGCCGCTACGTGGTCAAGCGCTGGCATCAAGCGGACGCGAGGCTCGATGCCGCCGGCACGGCACGCCTGCGCGAGCATGCGCAAGCGATGGCCGGCCGGCGCTACGACCTCGCCTTCGAATGGAGCGACGAGCGCATCTACTGCTCCGAGCTCGTCTGGAAAGCCTACGAACGCGCGTTCGGCGTGCGCATCGGCGAGACCCGGCAGCTCGCCGATTTCGATCTGACCGACTCCGCGGTCAAGGCCAAACTGCGCGAACGCTACGGTGCGGCGATACCGCTGCGCGAGACCGTGATCTCGCCGCAGGCCATGTTCGACAGCGCGTTGCTGACGACGGTCGTTTCACGGTGATGCCTGCGCAGGTTGGCTTGGGCCGCGGGCGAAGCTCAACGAAAAACCCATGCCGAAGCGATCCGCAGCGGCCTCGACATTCCTTCGATCGCGGTTCTTCGATCGGGACAAGACCGCGAGGTAGGGCTTCGCCGGCGGCTCTACCTCGTGTTCCGGTTTTTGCTCGCGTGGCTCCCGGGTGGAAAGGATTCCCGGATGCCGTACCCAATCGACCGGTCCGCGTGCCTCAATGCGCCGCCACCGGCGCCGCTTCGTAGTCTTCGTGCGGCACGTGCCTGCGCGCGAGCAGGATATAGACCATCGGCACGACGAACAGCGTGAGCAGCGTACCGAAGCTCATGCCGCCGACGATGACCCAGCCGATCTGATGCCGCGCTTCGGCGCCCGCACCGCTCGCGATCGCGAGCGGCAGTGCGCCGAGCACCATCGCGCCCGTGGTCAGTAGGATCGGGCGCA
>CAMLSI010000001.1 GCA_946482585.1 uncultured Lysobacteraceae bacterium | reverse complement strand
CGAGGACGAAGAGCGCAAGGCCGAGGAAGACATCCAGAAGCTGACCGACAAGGCGATCAAAGACGTCGACGCCGTGGTCAAGGCCAAGGAAGAAGAACTGATGGCGCTCTGAGCGGAGCACGATCCTGGACCCGCTCACTCCCTCCTCCGCCTCCGGCGACAGCAGCCGACTACCGCGCCACGTCGCCATCGTCATGGACGGCAACGGCCGCTGGGCGCGCAAGCGCCTGCGGCCGCGCACGTTCGGACATCACGCCGGCCAGAAGGCCGTGCGCAGCACCATCGAGTTCTGCCTGCGTCGCGGCATCGCGGCGCTGACCCTGTTCGCGTTTTCGAGCGAGAACTGGCAGCGCCCCGCGGACGAAGTCGGTGCGCTGATGGAATTGTTCCTCAAGGCGCTCGACCGCGAGGTCGACGAGCTGCACGGCCACGGCGTGCGCATCCGCTTCGTCGGCGAGCTCGCGGCATTCGCGCCGGCGCTGGCCGCGCGCATGCACGCGGCCATGGACCGCACCGCGGCAAATGCGCGCCTGCAGCTCAATGTCGCCGTGAACTACGGCGGCCGCTGGGACATCGCCCAGGCCGCGAAGCGCGTCGCGCGCGCGGTGCAGGCCGGCGAGATCGCGGCCGATCAGATCGACGAGCGCAGCCTCGCGCCATACCTGTGTCTCGCCGACCAGCCGCCGATCGATCTCTTCATCCGCACCGGCGGCGAACAGCGCATCAGCAATTTCCTGCTGTGGCAGATCGCCTACGCCGAGATCTATTTCACGACGACGCTGTGGCCCGACTTCGACGCCGCCGCGTTCGAGCACGCGCTGGCCGACTACGCCGGCCGCGAGCGCCGCTTCGGCAAGACCAGCGCGCAGATCGCGGCGGAAACCGGATGAGTCCGCCCGTGACCGACACTGCGCCCCGCAACCCGGCCGTTCCGGCGCCTCGCCCGCCTTCACGCCGCCGCACCCGCTCCTTCGCGGACACTGCAGGCATCGCGAACCGTCGCGCCTCGACGGATCGCGCCGGCCATCCCCTCACCCACGGAGCGCGTTGAACTTGGCCTCCCCGATGAAAACGCGCACGTTGACGGCTCTGGTGCTCGCACCGGTCGCGATCGCGCTGATCCTGTTCGTGCCGACCGCGCTGTTCGCCGCGATCACCGGCGCGGTGTTCCTCTATGCGATCTGGGAATGGACGCGACTGCTCGGTCTGCGTGCCGAAGCCGTGCGCGGCGCGGTCGTCGCGCTGCATGCGGTCGCGATGATCGCGCTCTGGTTCGCGCGCGGCGGCACCGCCTGGTGGGCCGTGATCCTCGCCGGCGTCGCCTGGTGGCCGATCGCGGCCTTCTGGCTGCGCCAATTCAGTTTCGGCGTCGCGCCGACCAAGGAAAACACCGCGCTCAAGCTCGTGGCCGGTTTCCTGATCGTCGTGCCGGCCTGGTGCGGCCTGCTGCAGGTTCACGCGGGCGCCGATCGCGGTCCGTGGTGGACCTTGTTCGGACTCATGCTGGTCTGGGTCGCCGACAGCGGCGCCTACCTCGCCGGCAGCCGCTGGGGCACGACCAAGCTCGCGCCGCGGATCAGCCCGGGCAAGACCTGGGCCGGGGTCTACGGCGCACTGGTCGCATCGGCACTGGTCGGGGTGGCCGGCGCCTGGCTGCTCGGCATGCGCGGCGTCGCGCTCGCCGGCATCTTCGTGCTCGCGATGCTCACCGTACTCGCCTCGATCGTCGGCGACCTGTTCGAGAGCCTGATCAAGCGTCACGCCAACCTCAAGGATTCCGGCGACCTGTTCCCCGGCCACGGCGGCATGTTCGACCGTCTCGACAGCGTGTTCGCGGCGCTGCCGATCTGGGCGGCAGGGCTCGCGCTGCTGCGCGCATGAGAAACGTTGCCGTCCTCGGCGCGACCGGTTCGATCGGCACGAGCGCGCTCGACGTCATCGCCCGGCATCCCGGGCGTTTCCGCGCCAGCGTGCTCGCCGCGCACCGCAGCAGCGAAGCGCTGGCGGCGCTCTGCGAACGGTTTGCGCCGGATCTCGCGATCATCGCCGACGCCACCCTGGAAGCGGACCTGCACGCACGCCTGCGGCGCGCGGGCCTGGCCACGCGCGTCGCCTCGGGCGATGCGGCGCTGGCCGAGGCGGCGGCTTCGCCGGCCTGCGACACCGTCGTCGCGGCCATCGTCGGCGCGGCCGGGCTGGAGTCCACGCTCGCCGCCGCGCGCGCCGGCAAACGCCTGCTGCTCGCGAACAAGGAAGCGATCGTCATGGCCGGCCCGCTGCTGCTCGCCGCGCTGCGCGAAGGCGGCGGCGAACTGCTCCCGGTCGACTCCGAACACAATGCGCTGTTCCAGGCCCTGCCGCCGGCCGCGGCGACGCGTGCCGGCAGCCTCGCCGCCAACGGCGTGCGCCGGCTGATCCTGACCGCCTCGGGCGGGCCGTTCCGCGGCCGCACGCGCGCCGAACTCGGCGCGATCACGCCAGAGCAGGCCGTCGCGCACCCGAACTGGCGCATGGGACGCAAGATCTCGGTCGACTCGGCCAGCCTGATGAACAAAGGGCTCGAGGTCATCGAGGCGCATTTCCTGTTCGACGCGGCGCCCGATCGCATCGAGGTCGTCGTGCACCCGCAGAGCATCGTGCATTCGCTGGTCGAATACGCCGACGGCTCGATGCTGGCCCAGCTCGGCAATCCCGACATGCGCACGGCACTCGCCTACGGCCTGGCCTGGCCCGAACGCATCGACGCCGGCGTGAAGCCGCTCGATCTGGTCGCGCTCGCGCGGCTCGATTTCCAGGCTCCCGATCTCGACACCTTCCGCTGCCTGGGCCTGGCCTACGCGGCGCTGCGCCAGGGCGGCACCGCGCCGACGGTGCTGAATGCGGCCAACGAAGTCGCCGTCGCGGCGTTTCTCGACGGCCAGCTGCCGTTCCTCGCCATCGGCGAAATCATCGAAGCCTGCCTCGAGGCGAGCCCGGCTGAACCCGTCGACAACCTGGCCCAGCTCATTCAGACGGACTTAACCGCCCGGGCGACGGCCCAACGTATGATGCGCCGCCTGCACTGTTGAGCCCTTATGAGCAACGTACTCGGATCCATCTGGTGGTTGGTGGTCACGCTCGGTCTGCTGGTCACCTTCCACGAGTTCGGCCATTACTGGGTCGCGCGCCGCTTCGGCGTGACGGTGCTGCGCTTCTCGGTCGGCTTCGGCAAGCCGATCTGGACCCGGATCGGCAAGAACGGTACCGAATACTGCATTTCCGCGATTCCGCTCGGCGGCTACGTCAAGTTCCTCGATTCGCGCGAGGTCGAGGTCGATGCCTCGGAACGCGACGGTGATTTCACCGCCAAGCCGATCTGGCAGCGCATGCTGATCGTTGCCGCAGGCCCGGCCTTCAACCTGATCTTCACCGTGTTCGCGCTCTGGGCCATGTTCGTCATCGGCAAGCCCGACTACCAGCCGATCGTGGGACGCGCCGAAGCCGCGGCGGCGACAGCCGGCTTCGCCGCCGGCGACCGCATCGACGCGATTGCGGACGAGCCCGTGACGAACTGGACCGACGCCAATCTCGTGCTGCTCGGTCATGCGCTCGATCGGCGCAGCGTCGAGGTGAAGGTGACCGACGCCGCCGGCCGACCCGCCGTTCGCCAGCTCGATCTCAGCAAGATCCCGGCCGACAAGAAAGATCTGGCCGCCTGGCGAGAGATCGGCTTGACGCCCAAGTTCGCGATGCCGACCGAATTCTTCGTCGGACAGGTCGCGAAGGGCAGCGCTGCCGAGGCGGCGGGCCTGCGCGTCGACGACAAGCTCGTGAGCGTCGACGGCCAGCCGATCCTGACCTGGAACGGGTTCGTCGACAACGTCCAGTCTGCCGCGGGAAAACCCCTGACGCTCGAGATCGTGCGCGCCGGCGAGCCGCAGCAAATTGCGCTGACGCCGCGCCGGGAGATCGAAGACGGCAAGCCCGTCTGGCGCATCGGCATAGGACCGAAATACGTCGAGCCGCCGTTCGACGCGCTGCTGCGCTACGGACCGCTCGCCGCGATCCCGGCCGCGCTGCGCGAGACCGGCAACCTCACGGGCAAGACGCTCGAAATGATCAAGCGCATGCTGGTCGGTTCGGCCTCGCTGCAGAACATTTCCGGCCCGATCACGATCGCTGCGGTCGCCAACGCCGCCGCCGGCGAAGGCCCGGCCCGGTTCCTGTTCTTCCTCGCCCTGATCTCCCTGAGCCTCTGCATCATGAACCTGCTGCCGATACCGATCTTGGACGGCGGCCACCTCGTGTATTACCTTATCGAGTCGATCAAGGGCAGCCCGCTCAGCGAGAAAGCGCTGATCGCCGGCCAGTACGCGGGCCTGGTGCTGTTGGCGGCCCTGATGGGGCTGGCTTTCTACAACGACATCGTGCATCGGCTGCTGTCCTGACCGACGCCCGCCTCTCGCTCCATAAACCGCGGCAAGCGCCCGCCGCACAATAAGAAAACCCTGACGGACTGACGATGAAGCGTATCGCCGCCCTGCTCTTGCTTGCCTGCCTCGCCGCCGAGGCCCACGCGTTCGACACGTTCGTCGTCTCGGAAATCCGCATCGACGGTCTCCAGCGCATCGCGCCGGGCACGGTGTTCACCTACCTGCCGGTCGAAAAAGGCGACCGCATGACCGCGGATGCGGCCGAAAAAGCGATCCGCGCCCTGTTCAAGACCGGATTCTTCAACGACGTGCAGCTCACGCGACAGGGCGACATCCTCGTCGTCACGGTGCAGGAGCGTCCGGCGATCTCGAAGATCACGCTCAAGGGCAACAAGGAACTCAAGGAAGAAGAACTGCGCAAGGGCCTCAAGGGCATCGGCCTGGAGGAAGGCGAGACCTTCGACCGTCTGCAGCTCGACCGCGTGCAGCAGGAGCTCACGCGCCAGTACCACAACCGCGGCAAGTACAACGTCTCGATCACGCCGAAGGTCACGAACCTCGACCGCAACCGCGTCGACATCAACATCGTGATCGCCGAAGGCAAGGCATCGAAGATCAAGCACATCAACGTCGTCGGCAACTCGGTCTTCAGCGACAAGGAGATCCGCGACGAGTTCGAGTCGAACACGACGAACTGGACGTCCTGGTATTCCAAGGACGATCAGTATTCGCGCGAGAAGCTCTCGGGCGACCTCGAGAAGCTCGCCTCGTACTACCTCGACCGCGGCTATGCCGACTTCAACGTCGAATCGACCGAAGTCGCGATCAGCCCGGACAAGCGCAACATCTACGTCAGCGCGAACGTGCAGGAAGGCGAACTTTACAAGATCAGCGACATCAAGCTGCTCGGCGAGCTGATCCTGCCGGAAGAAAGCCTGCGCGCGCTGCTCAAGACCAAGGCCGGCGACGTGTTCTCTCGGCGCAAGCTCGAGCAGTCGGCCAAAGCCATGAGCGCGGTGCTGTCCAACATCGGCTATGCGTTCGCCGAGGTCACGCCGGTACCCAAGACCGACAAGGAAGGCCGCACGGTCGAAGTCACGTTCTACATCGAGCCGGGCAAGCGCGTTTACGTCAATCGCGTCACGTTCAAGGGCAACGTGCGCACCGAGGACGAAGTGCTGCGCCGCGAAATGCGCCAGCTCGAGGGCTCCTGGTATTCGCAGGCCGCGATCGACCGCTCGAAGGTGCGCCTGCAGCGTCTGGGCTACTTCAAGACCGTCGAGATCGAAACGCCGAAGGTGCCCGGCAGCGAAGACCAGGTGGACATGGTCGTCACGGTCGAGGAACAGCCGTCGGGCAGCCTGCTGTTCGGTCTCGGCTACTCGCAGGTGCAGAAGCTCATCGCCTCGGTGTCGGTGTCGCAGAACAACTTCCTCGGCACGGGCGACCGCATCGCGATGACGGTGCAGAAGAGCTCGTACCTGAAGCGCTACGACGTCAGCTACGCGCAGCCCTACCTCAACGATTCGGGCATCGCGCTCGGCTACAACGCGAGCGTGCGCAACCTCGATCAGAGCGAAGCGAACATCGCGAACTATTCGACCGACACGGCCGCGTTCTCGAGCTTCGTCGGCATTCCGGTCGGCGAGACCGATTCGGTGCAGCTGCAGCTCGGCGTCAACAAGACCGAGATCAACACGTTCCCGGGGTTCACGCCGCCGTTCATCATCGACTACATCACCGACCTCGATCACCGCACGATCCACACCTGGAACCTGACGGCATCGTGGGCGCACGACACGCGCAACAAGTACTTCACGCCGACGCGCGGCGGCCTGCAGTCGATCTCGGCGGAAATCGCGCTGCCGGGTTCGACGCTCGAGTACTACAAGCTCTACTACCAGGGCCTGCACTACTTCCCGCTCAGCGACAAGTTCACCTTCCTGCTGTCGGGCAACCTCGGCTACGGCGACTCCTACCGCGACGCGACCGGGCGCTTCAATCCGAACTCGGAAGAAAAGATCCCGCTGAAGATCGGCGGCCTGCCGTTCTTCGAGAACTTCTACGCGGGCGGCGTGCGCGACGTACGCGGCTTCGAGGACAACACGCTCGGCCCGTGCCAGAAGGTCAGCGTGCTCAGCGACTATTGCCAGCCGCTCGGCGGCGCGTTCAAGGTGCTCGGCACGGCCGAGCTGATCCTGCCGACGCCGTTCGCGAAGGACAGCGATTCCGTGCGCATCTCGGCGTTCCTCGACGTGGGCAACGTGTACAAGTCGTTCGGTGATTTCGACGCGGGCGAACTGCGCGCGTCGACGGGCCTCGCACTGCAGTGGCAGGCGCCGGTCGGCCCGATCACGATCAACATCGCACGACCGCTCCGCAAGAAGGACGGCGACAAGACCGAGTCGATCCAGTTCTCCTTCGGCACCCAGTTCTGATCGAAACTGGCATCATCGCACCGACGGCGGATGCAACCAGCCCCGCCGTCGCAGCGACCGGATCAACGGAGGACTCGCGTGGGCCAGCACGCAAGCGCAGCATGTCGACTCGCCTTCGCTCTGGCATTGCTGCCGTTCGCGGCGCAGGCGCAGAGCAAACTCGGCTACGTCGACATGAAGCGGCTGCTGGACAACGCGCCGCAGGTGCAGGCCGGCCGCGAGCGCCTGCAGCGCGAATTCGCCGCGCGTGACATCGCGCTCAAGCGCGACGAAACGCGGCTGACCGAGCTCAAGACCGATTTCGACCGCAACGGCGCGCTGCTGAGCAAGGCCGACGCCGACGCGAAGAAGCGCGAGATCGACGCGCTCGAACGCAGCGTCAAGCGCACGCGCGACGAACTCCGCGGCGAACTCAAGAGCCGCAGCGACCAGGAGCTCGACAAGAGCTGGCAGGAGATCAACAACACCGTGGTCGATTACGCACGCGAACAGGGGCTCGACCTCGTCGTGCCGAGTCCGGTGGTCTACGCCGACCCGCGCATCGACATCACCGACCGGGTGCTCGAGCGCCTGCGTCGCGACTTCCAGTCCCGTCAGGCCAACCCATGAGCGCCGCGGCGCAGAGCTGGCGCGTCGGCGATCTCGCCGCGCGCTTCGCGCTGGAAGTGCGCGGCGATCCGGATCGCGAGGTCAGCGGCGTCGCGACCCTCGCGCTCGCCGGCCCCGAACACCTGAGCTTCTTGTCCAATCCGCAATACCGCGCGCAGATGCAGAGTTCGCGCGCCGGCGTCATCGTGCTGCGCGCCGACGATGCGGCCTCGCGCGAAGGCACCGTGCTCGTCGCACGCGACCCGTACGTCGCCTACGCGCAGATCGCGGCGCTGTTCGAGCCACCGGTGCTCGCGCCGCCGGGCATCCATGCGAGCGCCGTCGTCGACGCCGCGGCGCGGGTCGCCGCGAGTGCGAGCGTCGGCCCGCTCTGCGTGATCGAAGCCGGTGCCGTCATCGAGGACGGCGCGATGCTCGGTCCGGGCTGCTTCGTCGGTGCGGATTGCGTGGTCGGCGCCGCATCGCGCCTCGTCGCGCGCGTGACGCTCGTGACGCGCGTGCGCCTGGGCAGGCGCGTGCTCGTGCACCCGGGGGCGGTGCTCGGTTCCGACGGCTTCGGCCTCGCCTTCGAACGCGATCACTGGATCAAGGTGCCGCAGCTCGGCGGCGTGCGCGTCGGCGACGACTGCGAGATCGGCGCGAACTGCACGATCGACCGCGGCGCGCTGGAGGATACCGTGCTCGAGGAAGACGTGCGCCTCGACAACCAGATCCAGATCGCCCACAACGTTTTCATCGGCGCCCATACGGCCATGGCCGGCTGCTCCGCCGTCGCCGGCAGCGCGCGCATCGGCCGCTACTGTCTGATCGGCGGCGCTGCCGGTATCCTAGGCCACTTGAGCGTCGCCGACCGCGTCACCGTGACGGCGATGAGTCTCGTCACCCATTCCATCACTGCCGCCGGCGAATATTCCTCGGGCACGCCGATCCAGGAAAATCGCCAGTGGCGTCGAAACGCTGCGCGATTCCGCCACCTGGACGATATGGCGCGTCGCCTGAAGGCCCTAGAAAAGGATTCCGCTCCATGAACGATTCGAACGCCAGCCTGACCTTGCCGCTGGACGTCGGTCGCATATTCGACCTGCTGCCCCACCGCTATCCGTTCCTGCTGGTCGACCGCGTCACCCAGTTCGAGTCCGGCAAGCGCCTGACCGCGCTCAAGAACGTCACGATCAACGAACCGTTCTTCCAGGGTCATTTCCCGGGTCACCCGGTCATGCCGGGCGTCCTCATCATCGAAGCCCTCGCGCAGGCGTCGGGCCTGCTCGTGCAGCTGACCAACGCCGAATCGCCGAGCGCGAGCCCGCTGTTCTATCTGGTCAAGGTCGACAAGGCGCGCTTCTCGAGCATCGTCTGCCCGGGCGACCAGCTCGTGCTCGAGGTCGAGCAGAAGCGCATGATCCGCCGCATGGGCCAGTTCTGGTGCCAGGCCCTCGTGGGCGGCAAGGTCGTCGCCGAGGCGGAACTGTTGTGCGCGGAGCGTAACGACTGATGATCCACCCCACCGCGGTAATCGACCCGGCGGCGCGCCTCGGGTCCAACGTCAGCGTAGGCGCCTACAGCGTGATCGGCGCCGACGTCGACATCGGCGACGACACCTGGATCGGCCCGCACGTCGTCATCGAAGGACCGACGCGCATCGGCCGCGAAAATCGCATCTGGCAGTTCGCGTCGATCGGCGCCGCGCCGCAGGACAAGAAGTTCCACGGCGAGCAGTCCGTGCTCGAGATCGGCGACCGCAACGTGATCCGCGAATTCGTGACGTTCAACCGCGGCACCGCCGACGGCGGCGGGGTCACGCGGATCGGCAACGACAACTGGCTCATGGCCTACGTGCACCTGGCGCACGACTGCATCGTCGGCAACAACGTGATCTTCGCGAACGCGGCGTCCCTGGCCGGCCACGTCACGGTCGACGACTGGGTCATCCTCGGCGGCTTCACGCTGGTGCACCAGTTCTGCCAGGTCGGCGCGCACGCGTTCACGTCGATGGGCTCGATCATCAATCGCGACGTACCGCCCTACGTGACCGTCGCCGGCAGCTTCGCCGAACCCAAGGGCATCAACAGCGAGGGACTCAAGCGCCGCGGCTTCGACAGCGAACGCATCCTGTCGATCCGCCGCGCCTACAAGACGCTGTACAAGTCGGGCCTGCCGCTGGCCGAGGCGCGCGAGGAACTCGCGCGCGTGTCGTCCGATGCGCCCGACGTCAAACTCATGCTGGACTTCATCGACCGCAGCCAGCGTTCGCTGGTGCGCTGATCCGGCCATGACGCCGCGGGAAGCGGATTCCCCGATCGCGTCACCGTCGCCGACCGCGGGCGCAGCGGCCCCGCTGTTCGCGCTCGTCGCCGGCGAAGCGTCGGGCGATCAGCTCGGCGCGGGTCTCATCGTCGCACTGCGCGAGCGTTATCCGCAGGCACGCTTCGTCGGAATCGGCGGGCCACGCATGATCGCGGCCGGGCTCGACGCCTGGTATCCGTCCGACCGGCTCGCGGTGATGGGCCTGGTCGAAGTGCTCAAGCACCTGCCCGAGCTGCTGCGCATCCGCGGCGATCTGCTGCGCCGCATCGCCGCGCTGCAGCCGGCCGCGTTCATCGGCATCGACGCACCCGACTTCAACCTCACGCTCGAACGCAAGCTCAAGGCACGCGGCATTCGCACGGTGCACTACGTGAGTCCGTCGATCTGGGCCTGGCGCGAAAAGCGCGCGGCGAAGATCGGCCGCAGCGCCGACCTCGTGCTCTGCCTGTTCCCGATGGAACCGCCGATCTACGACCGCTACGGCGTACGGTCGAAGTTCGTCGGCCATCCGATGGCCGATCGCTTCGACCTCGTCACCGACCGTCTGCCCGCGCGCGCCGCACTCGGCCTGTCGACGCAGGCACCGGTGCTCGCGCTGCTCCCCGGCAGCCGGCTCGGCGAGATCCGCCGGCTCGGCGCCGACTTCCTGCAGGCCGCTCGCCGCTGCCAGCAGCAGATTCCGAATCTGCAGGTCGTAGTACCGATGGCGAGCCGCGCCTGCCGCGACGCGTTCGAGCAGGTCGCCGACGGCCTCGGCATCGATCTGCGCAGCACCGCCCCGGATTCGCGCGGCAGCATCGAACTCGTCGACGGCAAGGCCGAACAGGCACTGCTCGCCGCGGATATCGTGCTGGTCGCTTCCGGCACGGCCGCGCTCGAAGCCATGCTCGCCAAGCGGCCGATGGTGGTCGCGTACAAGGTCGCGCCGCTGACCTACGCCATCGTGACCTGGTTCAAGCTCATGCGCACGACGCGCTATTCGCTGCCGAACGTGCTCGCCGGCCGCGACCTGGTACCGGAGATCCTGCAGGACGCCTGCACGCCGCAGGCACTCGCCGACGCCGTGCTCGCGCTGTTCGCCGACACCGCCGGGCGAGTCGCGCTCGTCGCCGAATTCGAACGCCTGCATCGGCAACTGATCGGCGATGCCGATCGCGGCGCCGCCGCCGCAATCGCCGCGCTGATCGACACGAGCGCGCCGACACCCGCCGCGCACGACGCCGCCCATTGACCCGCTCCGGCGCGAATCGCACCATGCGCGCCAATTCCGCCTGACCGAACCGGTGATGCGCCTTTTCCCCCCGCTCGACCGCCGCAGTCTGCTGCTGTACCTGATGGCGGTCCTGGGCTATGCGGCGATGATGCTGTATGGGCCATTGAGCGAAGGCACGCGCGAGGAACGCCTGTTCACGACGGTACTCAGCGGCAGCCTCTGCCTGCTGCTGATCTGCCTCACGCGGCGCGTCGCCTTCAGCCTGATCACGACCGCCGCACTGTTCTCCCTGCTGCTGACCAGCAGCGTGCTCAAGGTCACCTATCTCACGACGCCGCTGCTCGCGCCGGATCTCTTCTACTTCGTCAACACCGATACGCTCGAAGTGATCCTGCGCTATCCGATCCTGCTGGTCGCGAGCTTCGTCGGCCTCGTCATGCTGCCGCTCTCGCTCGTCGGCATCTGGCGCATCGACCGGCCACGCGTTCTGCCCGACCGGCCGGCGCTGCGCCGACGCCTCGCGCTCGGCGTCGGCGCCGCCCTGTCCGCCTATGCGCTGAGCCAGGCGCTGACGCCGCAGGGACCGTTCGCTGCGGTCTACGGCAAGGGCATGTGGGCGGCGATGAACGACAAGAGTTACCTGACCGACTTCTTCATTTCATTCCATGCGACGCAGATCACGCTGCCGGACCTCGTCGCCGGCGCCGCGGAAAAACAGGTCTGGAACGAACAGGTCGCGGTCGGCGGCGATCCGCGCCAGCGCCCGGACATCTTCGTCGTACTCGAAGAAAGCACGTTCGATCCGACCATGCTCAGCGTCTGCAAGCTGCCTCTGTGCAAGCGCAAGCTGTTCCAGGACGACAAGCGCACGCGCGCGCACGGCTATCTGCAGGTGCATACCTGGGGCGGCGGCACCTGGACCAGCGAGTTCGCGTTCCTGACCAGCATGGCGCACGTGCTGTTCGGCAATGCCGGGCTCTACGCGCCGTTCAATCTCGCGCCGCGCGTGGCCTACAGCCTGCCGCGCGTGATGAAGGAAAACGGCTACCGCACCATCGTGATCTATCCGATGTCGGGCAGTTTCATCAACGCGCGCAACGCCTACAATTTCTACGGCTTCGACGCGTTCTACGACGGCAGCGACAACGGCCTGGGTTGGGACTCGACCGATTTCGACCTGCTGCGCGTGTTCGACCGCGTGCTCGCCGAGGAACGCCGCGACCATCCCGGCGAGCCGCTGTTCGTGTTCATGCTGACCCTGCATCAGCATGGCCCGCACATGACGCCGCTGGGCCAGCTGCCGCCGCCGTACGACAAGCCGCTGTTCCCGAAGCAGCTCGACGCCTGGCTCAACCTGAACATCGGCAACTATCTGGCGCGGCTGGAGCAGTCGGAACAGGCCATGTCCGAGCTCGAGCAGAAACTGTTCGCGACGGACCGCCGCACCGTGCTGATGCACTTCGGCGACCACCAGCCCTCGTTCGACGGCGCGATCAATGCGCTGGCCAAGCGCGTGCCGAAGGGCGTCACCGATCCGACCAAGGTCACCTACTACATGCTGAAGTCGAATTTCCCACTTCGAAAGAAAGTGGACTTCGACGTGCTCGACATCATCTACCTGGGCTCGCTGCTGCTCGACGTCGCCGACCTGCGCAAGGACGACTTCTACGAAGCCAACACGCTGCTGCGCGATCGCTGCCAGGGCCGCTACTTCGACTGTCCCGACAAGACGCTGCTCGATTCCTATCACGCCTATGTCTACGGCAAGCTCGGCGCACTGAAGGATTAGTGCATGCGCCGCCGCCGTACCGTCACCGATCTTCCGCCGGACACGCTGGTCGCCGGCGTCGACGAAGCCGGCCGCGGCCCGCTGGCCGGGCCGGTCGTCGTGGCCGCGGTCATCCTCGATCCGGCACGGCCCATCCGCGGGCTCGACGATTCGAAATATCTCAGCGAAGCGCGGCGCAACGTGCTCGAGCCGCGCATCCGCGAACGCGCGCTCGCGTTCAGCGTGATCGAGATCGACGTCGGCGAGATCGATCGCGTGAACATCTTCCAGGCGACGATGCTCGGCATGAGCCGCGCGCTCGCGGCGCTCGCGCTCGCGCCCGGGCTCGCGCTCATCGACGGCAATCGCCTGCCGAAACAATTGCGCTGTCCCGCTCGCGCGGTGGTCGGCGGCGACGCGAGCGAGCCCTCGATCAGCGCCGCGTCGATACTCGCGAAGGTCGCGCGCGATCGCCGCATGACCGCGCTCGACGCGCAGTTTCCGGGCTACGGCTTCGCGCGCCACAAGGGCTATCCGACACCGGAGCACCTCGACTGCCTCGCGCGGTTGGGGCCGTGCGCGCACCACCGGCGCAGCTTCGCGCCGGTGCGCGATCTGCTGGACGCGGCGCTGCCCGAGCAGCAGCCGCTACCGTGGTGACGCCGCGCCGGCTCAGCGTGCCTGCGCCTCGAATGGGTCCGCGAAGATCGCGTCGTCGAGCGGCTTGAACAGCCAGTCGCTGTCGCCGGAGACCGGCGGCGTCGTGCGCCAGCCGCTGCCGATGGCCTGGAACGTCAGCATCTTGCCATCGGCCGACGGGCGCGGCGACAACCGCGAGCCATGGCCCTGGGCACCGTCGCCGTCGACACTTTCGAGCCGCAGCGTCTCGTCCGCGAGCCGGTAGCTGTAGACATCGTCGGTGTAGTCGGTGTCCTGATCCCGCAGCAGCAGCCCGCTGGTTGTGAAAGCCAGCACCGTACCGTCGGCGCTGAGGCTCAGCTGGCGGAACACGGTCAATGCCTCATCGCTGAAGATCGTGAACACACGACCCGCCGAGCGGTCGAGCAAGCGCAGTCGGGTGAACGGGGCGTTCGGTGGCCCGACGGGATCGGTGAACGCGATGCGCTGGCCATCCTCGGCGATCACGATGAGTTCGCGCGAATCACCGGTCGCAGCGACGAGCGGCGCGCCGGTCTGCGGATCGCGCAGGCGCTCGACCATGCCGTCGACGCGACGCGCATGGTCGTCGCGGCGAGGCGATCGCGGCGGAATACCTGGCGGCCGGTCCCGCTGCCGGCAAGGTTCGTCGCGGTCGAGCCGAATACGACATAGCGGCCGTCGTGCGACAGGACCGCGTCGACCACTCCCGGCAGCGGCTGGCCGGCGCTGTCGACGCTCAGCAGCGTGAACGCGCCGCTGTCCTGCGACCACAGGCACGCATCCGCCACCGGGTCGGTGTCGGCTGCAGCGAGCTTCGCATCGGTCGTGAACGCGACGCGGCTGCCGTCGTACGACGGCGCCGACGCACAGAGCGTTTGCGTCCCGGTATCGGTCAGCTGCTGGACAAGGCTGCTGATCCGATCGACGCGATAAAGGTGCAGACCGCTCGGCGCGGGGCTCACGAGATCGGTCGCATTCGATATGGAGAATATCCAGCGTCCGTCGCCGGAAATCGTGGCCTCGTGACTCGATCCGTTCGGTTCGCCGCCGTCGGCGCGCCGCGTGATGCGGGTCAGCTCGCCGGTCAGCGCGTCTTTCACGAACACATCGGCGCGATCGCCGGGATCGTCAGCGGACAGATTGTTCGACGCACTGACGAACACGATGTAGCGCCCGTCGTCGGACGCGGCGAAGCGGCTCGTGCTCACGTCACGATTGCCCCAATGCGACGAGCGACGCGCCTGTGCATCCGCCGCAACCGTCGCTGCGTACTTTCGCCATCCTGCCGAGGAACACGATCATGCAGCGAGGGAAGGTATGTCGGATTGCGGCCGCGTTGATTGCTGCATCGTCGGGCGCGCAGGCCGGCGGTCTGCCGGCGACGCAGCTCGCGACGATCTACGTCGCGGAAACGGCCGACCCTGACGCATTGGCGCAAGCCGACGCGGCGTCCGCCGGCGTCGTCACGGCCGGGCAGATCGCGCAGCGTCCGCTGTCGCGTCCGGCCGAAGTCGTCGAGGTCGTTCCCGGACTCATCGCGACGCAGCACAGCGGCGACGGCAAGGCGAATCAATATTTCCTGCGCGGATTCAATCTCGACCACGGCACCGACCTGTCGGCGTCCGTCGACGGCGTTCCCAACAATCTGCGCACGCACGGCCACGGCCAGGGCTACAACGATCTCAACGGCGTCATTCCCGAACTGATCGATTCGATCGAATACCGCAAAGGCCCCTACTACGCCGACGACGGCGATTTTTCCTCCGCCGGCGCGCTGCGCATTCGCTACAAGGACAGGCTCGATCGCGATTTCTACACCCTCACGGGCGGCGAGCATGGCTACGGCCGCGGCCTGCTCGCGGCATCGGGGGACGCAGCCGGCGGCAGTTGGCTCGGCGCCGTCGATCTCGGTGTCCACGACGGCCCTTGGCGCAAACCGCAGGATGCGCGCAAGGCGTCGCTGCTGCTGCGCTACCGCAACGGCGATGCCGCGCGCGGTCTGCAGCTCGCGTTCGCGGGCTACGACAGCCGCTGGGATGCGTCCGACCAGATTCCGCTGCGCGCGACGGCGCAAGGACTGGTCGCGCCCTTCGGCCAGATCGATCCGGACCTCGGCGGCGACACGTCGCGCTACACCGCATCGGCGCGCTATCACAGCACGCTGGGGCCGGGACGGCTGCTGGTCAATACCTATGCGGTGCGCTACGACCTGACACTGTTCTCCAACTTCACGTATTTCCTCGGCGACCCGATCCGCGGCGACGAGTTCGAGCAGCGCGACGCACGCACCTACTACGGCGGCACGGCGAAATATGTACACACGTGGACGACGAACCGCATCGGCCACGAGCTCGCCGCCGGCATCGACGCGCGTTGCGACGACGTGGGGACCGTGGGCCTCTATCACACGCAGGCCCGGCAGCGTTTCGCGACGGTGCGCGACGATGCCGTCGACGAGCGTTCCGCCGGCGCGTTCGTGAGCTATTCGACGCGCTGGCACGCGCGATTCCGCAGCGTCGCCGGCCTACGCTACGACCACTACCGCGCCGACGTCGACAGCAGCATCGCGGCGAACTCCGGCGGCGCGCGCGATCGCCGCGCGAGCCCCAAGCTCAGCCTCGTCTTCGGTCCCTGGCGCAACACCGAACTGTTTCTCAACGGCGGACGCGGATTCCATTCCAACGACGCACGCGGCGCCACCCTGCACGTCGATCCGAACGCCCCCGAACGGCCCGCCGAATCGCAGCGTCTGCTGGTGCCGACGACCGGCTACGAACTCGGCCTGCGCAGCCATCCGACACAGACGCTCGCGCTGTCGGCGACGGCCTGGCGACTCGACATCGGTTCCGAACTCGTGTTCGCCGGCGACGGCGGCACGACCGAGCCCAGCTATCCCGCCACGCGTCACGGCGTCGAACTGTCGGCGTACTACCGGCCCTCGGCGAACTGGCTCGTCGACGCGGACTACGCGCGTTCCCACGCCCGTTTCAGCGCGGCGAATCCGGCCGGCCGGCACGTGCCGAACGCGATCGAGCGCGCCGCATCGCTCGGCGTGCACTGGAGCGGCACGGGACGCTGGTCCGCCGCGCTGCGCGGCCGCTATCTGGGGCCGGCGCCGCTGACGGAAGACGGCACTGCGCGCTCGCGCTCGACGACCGTGTTCAACGCGCGCGCGAGCTATCGCCTCGGCGAGGATCTCACGCTGTCGCTCGACGCACTCAACCTGTTCGACAGCCGCCGCAACGACATCACGTATTTCTACGCGTCGCAGCTGCCGGGCGAAACGCAGCCGGTCGACGACATCCATTTCCACCCGGTCGAACCGCGCCAGTTCCGTCTGTCCTTGCGCGGCGCGTTCTGAGTGTGACCGGATGTCCGACGCGCGTATTGCACGAATCGAAAAATAGCGCGCGGCTGCATCCGCCGACGATGGCACGCCGTACATCCTCGTGCCGCCGTTGCGGCGCTGCCCCTGATTCGGCAGCGGGTTCTCCAACTTCCGAAGTGCACCGCACGATCCTCAACGAGGAGTGAGACATGAAACGCCACAGGACTTTCCGCCACACCGCCGTCGCACTGGCCGTCACGGCGATCGCCGGCCTCGCCGGCGCCGTACCGACCGCTCAGGCGTCGAGCCATCGCGAAGCGCCGACGATCACGCAATATCCCAAAATGGACGGCACCGATCTGTACGTGTTCCGCAGCTACGAGCCGGGCCGCAGCGACTTCGTCACCGTCATCGCGAACTACGTGCCGCTGCAGGACGCCTACGGCGGGCCGAACTATTTCACGCTCGACCCCGACGGCATCTACGAGATCCACATCGATAACGACGGCGACGCGCGCGAGGACCTGACCTACCGTTTCAAGTTCCGCTATGACCTGAAGAACATCGCGCTGCAGGTCGGCGACAAGAGCGTCGCGATTCCGCTGCGCAACGCAGGTCCGGTCAACGCGATGGACTCGTCCGCGCGCAACGACGCCGAGATCTACACCGTGACGCAGATTCTCGGTTCGCGCACGCGGCCCACCGCGGTCGGCTCGCTGCTGAAGAATGCGAACGACGGCGCGAGTGAATTCGCGAAACCGCTCGACAACATCGGCACCAAGTCGATTCCCGACTACGCGACCTACGCCGCTCGGCACGTGTATCCGGTGACGATTCCGGGCTGCGCGATTCCGGGGCGCGTCTTCGTCGGCCAGCGCCGCGAAGGCTTCGGCGTGAACCTCGGCGAGATCTTCGATCTGGTGAACATTCCGGCGGCGCGCGTGATCGGCAGCCGTTCCGGCGGCTACAACGCGACCGCGGGCAAGAACGTGACCTCGCTCGCGCTCGAGTTGCCGACGAGCTGCATCACCGACGGCGATCCGGTGGTCGGCGTCTGGACCACGGCGAGCCTGCCGCGCTCGCGCCTCGTCAGCAGCGATCCGCTCGCGCAGGTCATCGTCAACAACAACATGATCCAGGTGTCGCGCCTGGGCATGCCGCTCGTCAACGAAGTGGTCATCGGACTCAAGGACAAGGATCGCTTCAACGCGAGCGAACCCAAGGACGATGCGCAGTTCGCCGCGTACGTGACGAATCCGACCTTGCCCGCGCTGCTCGAAATCCTGTTCGGCTCCGCCGGCGTGCAGGCACCGACGGTGTTTCCGCGCAGCGATCTGATCGCCGCGTTCCTGACCGGCGTGACCGGCGTGAATCGCCAGCTCGGCGGCGTGCCCGCCGAAATGGTCCGGCTCAATACGAGCCTGCCGGCGACCGCGAAGGGCCAGCAGAACAGCCTCGGCGCCGCCGCATGCTTCGTCGACGGCGCGCTGACCCTATCCAATCCGGGATGCGATCCGGCTGGATTCCCGAACGGCCGCCGCCCCGGCGACGACGTCGTCGACATCGAACTGCGCGTCGCGATGGGGGCGCTGCTGCCGCCGGGCGCGGGCAAGCCGGCGAGCGCGAGCCTGCCGTACACCGACGGCGTGCTCGTCGACGACAGTCAGTTCGACGCCGCGTTCCCGTACCTGACGACGCCGCTCGCGGGATCGCCGAACGGCAGCAACGGTTTGCCGGGGAATCCGGTTTCGCCGTGATGGCTCCGGGCTCTTCGGGAAGGGTGTCGCTGAAAAACCCATTCTGACCCGTACCCTCCCCCTGAGGGGGAGGGTCTCCAGTCACTTCTATCATTTTCCACTAGCCCGTGAGTCCGCATTCATGACCCGACTCCGCCGCATACTGGGCGCTGCATTGATGGCCGGGGTCGCGCTGACGGCCGCCGCCGGGCCCTACAGGCCGGCACACGATGCCGAAGTGCTCGAATACCTGCCCCGCACTGCCCTGCGCGGCGATGCCGCCGCGCGCGCGCTGCGCCAATGGCACGCGCGCGATCCGGCGAATCTCGACGTGGCGCTGCGCCTGGCGCAGACCCAGATCGCCGCGGCGCGCGCTGCCTCCGATCCGCGCCTCTGGGGCCAGGCGCAGGCGACGCTCGCGCCGTGGTGGGAGCAGGAATCGCCGCCGCCAAGCGTATTGCTCGCGCGGGCGGCGATACGGCAGAACCGTCACGATTTCGGCGCGGCGAAGGCGGACCTGATCCGCGCGGTCGCACAGCAACCGCAGCTTGCGCAGGCCTGGCTCGATCTCGCCAGTCTGCAGCAGGCCACGGGCGATCTCGCCGGCGCCGCACAAAGCTGCGCTCGCGTCGCTGCCGGCGGCGCCGAGGCGATCGGCCTGATCTGCCGCGCAAGCGTCGATGCCCTCACGGGTCGCGGCGCCGAGGCGTATGCGGCCGTCGACACCGCGATCGCGCAGAACGGCCTCGCCGATCAGCCGCCGGCCGTGCGCACCTGGGCGGCCACCCTGCTCGCGGAAATCGCCGAGCGCCTCGGACGCACCGACGACGCCGAACGCGGATACCGGCGCAGCCTCGCCATCGATCCGACCGACAGTTACACGCTGGCCGCCTACGCCGATTTTCTGCTCGATCGCGGACGTCCGGCCGAGGTGGCGACAGTGATCGCGCCGGACTCGACGATCGACGGCCTGCTGCTGCGCCGCGTGCAGGCCGATCATGCGCTCGACGTCGAAACGGCGCAGCCCGGTGTCGCGACACTCGCAGCGCGCTTCGACGCCCTGCGCGAACGCGGCGACAGCGTGCATCGCCGCGAAGAATCGCGCTTCCGCCTCGCGCTCGCCCAGGATCCCGACGCGGCGCTGGAACTCGCTCTGCAGAACTGGTCCGTGCAGAAGGAACCGCTCGACGCGCGCGTCGCGCTCGAAGCCGCGCACGCGGCGAACCGCCCGCAGGCCGCGATCGAGATCGCCCGCTGGATCGCCGACACGGGACTGCAGGACGTTCGCCTCGATCCGCTGCTCGCCGGGATGCGCACGCGATGAACGCGGCGATCCGCATCGCGTTCGCCGTGCTGCTGTTCGCGCTGTGCGGTGCACCCGCGTCCGCGCACAAGCCCAGCGACGGCTATCTCAGCCTGCGTGTCGAATCCGATCGCCTCGTCGGGCGCTGGGACCTCGCGCTGCGCGACCTCGACAGCGTGTTCGATCTCGACCGCAATCGCGACGACCGCATCGACTGGGGCGAACTCCGCGTGCGCCGCGACGAGATCGACCGCTATGCGATGTCGCGCCTGCTCGTGTCCGCGGAACGTCCCTGCCCGCTTCGCGTGACCGACCATGCGATCGACCGGCACAGCGACGGCGCCTATCTCGTGCTGTCGGTCCAGGCGGATTGCCGCAACGCCGACGCGGTGACGATCGACTATCGCGCGCTGTTCGACGTGGATGCGCAGCATCGCGGCCTGCTCAAGCTCGAGACCGCGCGCACGTCGGTGCTCAGCGCGGTGTTCTCGCACGAGCGTGCGCGCCAGACCTTCGACACCGGCAACGCGTCGCGCTGGCGCGCGTTCGCGGGGTACGTCGGCGACGGCGTGTTCCATATCGCGATCGGCTACGACCATCTGCTGTTTCTCGTCGCCCTGCTGCTTCCGGCCGTGCTGGACCGCGAGCGGCGCGAGTGGCGGCCGGTGCCGCGGCTGTCCGTCGCCGTCGTGTCGGTGCTGAAAATCGTCACCGCCTTCACCGTGGCGCACTCGGTGACCCTGAGCCTCGCCACGCTCGGCATCGTGCAACTGCCCGCGCGACTGACCGAAGCGCTGATCGCGCTCTCCGTTCTGCTCACCGCGCTCGACAATCTCGTGCCGTTCCTGCCCGCGCGGCGCTGGATCGTCGCGTTCGCGTTCGGGCTGATCCACGGCTTCGGTTTCGCGAGCGTGCTGGGCGACCTCGAACTGCCGCGCAGCGTGCTCGCGCTGTCGTTGATCGGCTTCAACCTCGGCGTCGAACTCGGCCAGCTCGTCGTCGTGGCGCTGCTGATGCCGCTGGCGTACCGGCTGCGGCAGACGTCCTTGTATCGGCCGTTGCTGCTGCGCACCGGATCGGTCGCGATCGCGCTGCTCGCCACGGGCTGGCTCGCCGAGCGCAGCCTCGACCTGAAACTGATGCCGTTCTGAGCGCGGACCGCGGTTTCTTCGCCACCGGCGAGGAACCGCGGTCCTGCATCCCGCATCACACCGGACGAGGTGCCTCGACATCGGGCTCGCGGCGCCCGGCACGGTTCAAGGCGCGTCGAACCCGTCGTCGAAGATCGCGTCGCCCGGTATGCGTTTGAACAGCCAGTCGGCGTCGCCCGCGATCTGCGGTGTCGTGTGCCAGCCGCCGCCGATCGCCTGGAACGTCAGCGACGCACCGCTCGCCGACAGCCGCGGCGCCATGCGCTCGCCGCGACCGGGCTCACCGTACGCATCGACACTTTCGAGCTGCAGCCAGCCGAGCGCGGAACGATAGCTGTAGACGTCGCGCGATGCGTCCATGTCCTGCGGCAGCAGCGGCATCGCCGACGTGAACGCGAGCACGCTGCCGTCGGCGCTCAAGGTCGGTTCGACACAACGCACGAACACGGTCGTGCCGCTGCCGCAGACATCGGCAAGCGTCTGCGTCGCGCGATCGAGCAGACGCAGCACCTTGTTCTCGCCGTACTCCCCGACGCTGTCGACGAAGGCAATCCGCATACCGTCATCCGATACCACGAGGGCTTCCGTATTGCTGTGCAGTTGTGCGACCAGCGGCGCGCCGGTCTGCGGATGACGCAGTCGGGTGAGCTGCGCGGTCTGGTTGTCGCGCAGGAACAGGTCGACGCTGTCGTCGGCATCGTTCGCGGCGAGATTGCCGGCAGCCGTGACGTACGCGCTGTAGCGCCCGTTGCGCGACAACCCGCTGCGCGGCTGTATCGGCCGGTCCGCGGGCACACCCTGATCGTTCACGTCGACGCGCGTGAGCAACCCGGTCTGCGCGTCGTGCAGGAACAGGCGCCACGGATGCTGGACCGGGCCGTTCGGCGGTGCGAGCGACACGAACTGGGTGTATCGGCCGTCGTCGGACAGCATCGCCTGCGTGGTCCGCGCGCCGGTGCCGACTGCCGCCGGCGTGTCGATGCGCGTCTGTCCCGCAGCGCCGACGCGCCAGAGATCCCAGGGCTCGGCCGGCAACGGCCCGGGCCCCCAGCCGCCGGTGAAATCGAACGGCTCGCGCCGGACCAGCAGTTCGCTGCCGCCGGCGGACGCGCCGACGAGCATCAGTGCGATCGGCCAGCCCGGATAGTCGGGCAACTGATCCAGCGACACTCCGACCGGCGGTGCGCCGGCGATGTCGGCGCGGTATACACCGGCCTTGCGCAGCGGGCCGAGATTGTCGGCGACGCTCGCGAAAGCGGCGGTGCCGCCGTCGCCGAGCGGAAACGCGCGACCCGTGCCGATCGTGAAATAGTGGCCGTTGGTCGCGCCGGCCACGCGTGCCGCACCGCTGGCCTGGCTGACGCGCGTGAGGCTGCCGCCCGCGTCGATCGCGAACACGTCGCTGCGCCGGTTGTCATCGCCGTCGAGAAGGTCTTCGCTGTCGGCGAAGAACAGCACGCGGCCGGCGTCGCGGCTCAGCGCCGGCTGCGGAAACCATGAGGCAGCGCCTGCCGGACGCGGCGTCAGGCGCATCGTCGTCGCCGAGATACGGTCGCGCCGGTACAGATGCGTGCCGGAAACATCGGATTCGAAATTGGTCGCCGAAGACGCGAACACCACATGTCGGCCGTCGCCCGACACCACGGCGTCGGCGCTGCCGTCGTTGCCGATCGCGCCGCCCGCGGCCACGCTGACCGGCTCCACGGCGCGCGTGACGCGATCGAACAGATAGACGTCGGATTTGCCGTTGCCGTCGCCGGCCGCGATCGCTTCGTAGGTGCTGAATACGACGAAGCGCGCGTCGGCGGACAGCGCCGTCACCGACATCGAAACCACCCAGGTCGGACCCCAGACGCGATCCAGCATCGGTTGTTCCAGGTCGCGCACGAACACGCCGCCTTCGCCAGGGATGCTGTCGACCGTACGCATCGTGAAGCTCACGTAGCGGCCGTCAGCCGACAGCGCCGCGGAAGCGGCATCGACGACGCCGACCAGCGGCTGGCCGTTCGTGTCGGTGCTGAGCAGGCGCAGTCCGTCGCTGCCTTCGGTCCAGCCGTAGAGGTCGCCGACGCTGTCGGTGTCTTCGAGCGACAGCGGCGAGTCGGTGACGAACACGACCCGCGTGCCCTGCCGCGACACGACGACGCCGCTGACAGTGGCCGCCGTTCCGTTCACCGACGGCAGGTATGGCGTAAGACGCCGCGTCTGACCGCTGTGCAGGTCGGCGAGAAACACGCCGCGCCCCGGCACGGCGTCGAGCGTGATATCGGTCGCCTCCGACTGATAGGCGACGCGGTTCCCGTCGCCGGATATCGCGGCATCGAAGCTCCGCCCGTTCGGCTCCGCGCCGTCGGGCCGGCGGCTGATCCGCGTCAGCTCGCCGGTCTGCGCGTCGCTGACATAAATGTCCGAATACTCGTTGCTGTCGCCGGCCACGAGATTGTTCGACGCCGTCGCGAACGCGGCGCGGCGTCCGTCGTCGGAGACGCCGAAACGACCGATCTCCGCATGCCGGTTGCCCTGGATTCCGAGCACCGACGGGGCGCCGTAGCTCAGCAGGTGCAGCTCGCCCGCCCGTGCCTGTCCCTGCGCCGCGGCCAGTGCCACCACCGCGCCGAATCCGTACCACGCCGCCGGAAGGCGGCGCACGCTCGATTTACCCATGATGTGTGCTCCTTGCCGTCGTCGCCCCCCTCGGGCCACGCCATCCTCCGTGGAGTCGCGATTCGATGCGGATTCCCCCAATCGGTCACTGCGAAAAAGCCGTCGTTCCGTCGGTTTTTCGAGTCGGCGCGTCCGGCAGGGTCCGGACTCGCCTACGCCAATCAAGCGCTTGCGCGCCTGGTTGCGAGCGGCGCGTGACCGCGCCGCGGGAACCTCGACGTTTTTCGAGGTTCCCTGCCTGCGCTCGAACACGCGATTGCGACCAATTGTTACCTGCGGCATGCCACTTGCTTGGGCCACGGGCGACTACAATTCCGTGGTTGTCCTCCTCCCCTGCCGGCTGAAGTCCATGCTGTATCACTTGCACGAACTGCAACGCTCCCTGATGAGTCCGCTGGTTCATTTCGCCGAAGCGGGCGCCAAGACCTGGAGCGACAAGAGCACCCTGCTGTCGCAGGTACCGGGCGCGCCGCGCATCGCCGCCGGTTTCGAGCTCTTGTACCGGCTCGGCAAGGACTACGAGAAACCCGCGTTCGACATCCGCAGCGTGACCGCACATGGTCACGAAGTGCCCATCGTCGAATACGCCGCACTGCAGAAGCCGTTCTGCAATCTGATCCGCTTCAAGCGTTTCACCGACGATGCCGCGACCGTGGACGACCTCAAGGACGATCCGATCGTGCTCGTGGTCGCGCCGCTGTCGGGCCACCACGCGACCCTGCTGCGCGACACCGTGCGCACCCTGCTGCAGGATCACAAGGTCTACATCACCGACTGGGTCGACGCGCGCATGGTGCCCGCGAACAAAGGCACGTTTCATCTCGACGACTACGTCGCCTACGTGCAGGAATTCATCCGCCACATCGGCGCGAAGAACCTGCACGTGATCTCGGTGTGCCAGCCCACGGTGCCGGTACTCGCGGCGATCTCGCTGATGGCGAGCAACGGCGAAACCACACCGCGCACGATGACGATGATGGGCGGCCCGATCGACACGCGGCGCAGCCCCACCCAGGTCAACGACCTCGCGACGACCAAGCCGCTGTCGTGGTTCCGGCACACCGTCATCCATGACGTGCCGGCCAACTATCCGGGCCACGGCCGCCGCGTCTATCCGGGCTTCCTGCAGCATGCGGGCTTCATCGCGATGAACCCGGGACGTCATTTGAGCTCGCACTGGGATTTCTACGAGGACCTGCTCAAGGGCGACCTCGAGGACGCGCAGTCGCACCGCAAGTTCTACGACGAATACAACGCGGTACTCGACATGCCGGCCGAGTACTACCTCGACACGATCGAGACCGTGTTCCAGCAGCACCTGCTGCCGCGCGGGCTCTGGGACGTAAACGGCCAGCGCGTCAAACCGGCGGACATAACCGGCACGGCCCTGCTGACCATCGAAGGCGAACTCGACGACATTTCGGGCCTGGGCCAGACCGAAGCCGCGCATGCGCTCTGCAGCGGCATCGCCGCCGACGACAAGCGTCACCTGACGGTCAAGGGCGCGGGTCACTACGGCATCTTCAGCGGCCGCCGCTGGCGCGACGTGGTCTACCCCGACGTACGCGACTTCATCCGCACCCACGCAGCGCGCGCAAGCTGAACCGGCGCGGCGCTCCGGATATGCGATAGTCGCCGATTCTCCGACTGCCACCCGGATGCCGCCGCTCCCGCGCCCCCTGCTCCCGCACACGCCGCCGGCCGCGGCGCCGTGTGTAAAATTTCGTTTGTGGCAGGCCGCGCGCTGTGTGCAAAATCCGCATTGTCCCGTCCAGTGCAGACGCCGCCGCCGCATGAACGTCACCCCGCCAACGCCGCAGGCCGGCCCGTGCTGACCGCACTGTGCTGCGCGCTGCTGGGCATGACGTCGGCCGCCGCGCCGGCCGATCCCTCGCTGTCGCTGCGTCCGGTCATGCTCGACGCGCCGCGCGAAGCGCTGCAGCTCGGCGAGCTGGCGCTGGCCCGCGGCGGCCTCGACCCGGCGCAGCGCGAACGGCTGCTGCGCGACATGGCCACGGCCGCGCTGCTGCTGTCGGCCGACCGCGCCGTACGCGTCGCCGACGATCTCGATGCGCTGGGCCGCGACACCGGCCGGGCGAGCGCCTCGGCGCTGGCCGACATCGTCCGCGCCCGCGTGCGCCTGGAGGGCGAACAGATCGAGAGCGGCCTCGCGCTGGCCGCCGCGGCGACCGCGGCGCTGCGCGCACTCGGCGAGCCTTACTGGAACGCCGTCGCCGACCTCGAAACCTGCGAGCTGCTGCTGACCACGTCGCGCGCCCAGGCCGCGCAACCGCACTGCGAACGCGCCCAGGCCGAATTCGCCGCGCGCGACGACGAATACGCGATCGCGCGCAGCGAAAACCTGCTTCAGTGGACGTACGGCGCGCTCGGCGATCCGGCCCGGGCACTGCCGCTGGCGCGCGCCGCGCATGCGCGCTACGCCCGCCTGGGCAGCCGCGGCGGCATGGCGATGATGGACGACAACAGCGCCTCGCTGTACCTCAGCCTCGGCCAGCCGGCGACGGCGCTGGCCGCCTCGCGTCGCGCGCTCGCCTACGAACTGGCTCACGACAAGGTCGTGCATTCGATCTCGTCGCGCCGCAACATCGCCGCCGCGCTGGCCGCGCTCAAGCAGCCGCAGGAAGCGCTGGGCGTGATCGAGGTCGCGCTCGCCGATGCACGCCGGCTCGAACGCGGCCGCCTCACCGCGCAACTGCTCGCGACGCAGGCCGAAGTCGCGGAACAGGCCGGCCGGCTCGATCTCGCGCTGGCGGCGACGCGCGACCTCGTCGAGCTCAATGCGCGACTGTCGAGCCGCGACGTCGCGCGCGCCGTCGCGGAACTCGACGCGCGCTACGACGCGCAGACCCGTGAAGCCGAAATCGGCGCGCTGCGCCAGGCCGGGGAACTCCAGAGCGCGCTGCTGCGCGCCGCCGAAGCGGACAAGGCCGGCGAACGCGCACGCGCGCGACTCTACGCCTTCGTGCTGATCGCCTCGCTCAGCGTCGGCGCGCTGCTCGCGACCATCATCGCGCTGCGGCTGCGCTGGCTGCGCCAGCTCAACGGTGCGCTCAGCCAGGTCAACCGTACGCGTGCGGACATGCTCGCGATGGCAGCGCACGAAGTGCGCAATCCGATGGCCGCGATCAGCGGCCTCATCGACATGGCGCTGCAGCGCGTCGACGACCGCCGCGCGCGCAGCCTGCTCGAGACCGCGCGCTCGACCTCGGCCGAACTCGTGCGCACGGCCGAGGACTATCTCGATCACGCCCAGCTGGCACTCGACCGCGTCGACCTGCGCGACGAACCGTTCGACCTGCCGGCGCTGCTGAGCCACGTGGCCGGTCTGTATCGCGCGGAACTGTCGGGGCGTCCGATCCGGCTCAGTCAGCGGATCGACCCGACGCTGCCGGTGCGCGTCTGCGGCGACGCCGCGCGGCTGCAGCAGATCCTCGTGAACCTGCTCGGCAACGCGGTCAAGTACACGACGGCCGGCGACATCGTGCTCGCCGCCGACCGGGTCGACGGCGACCAGGTCCGCTTTCGTATCGCCGACTCCGGCCCGGGCATGGCCGACGGCGAACTGCGCCGCCTGCTGCGGCCGTTCGAACGCGGCGGCGGCCGCACGCGGCGCGGCGTCGGCCTCGGCCTGTCGATCGCGAACCAGCTCATCGGCATCATGGGCGGCGAACTGCAGATCCAGACCCGCCTGGGGATCGGCAGCGAATTCGCGTTCTGCCTCGTCCTGCCGCCGGCGCCGCCAGAACCCGATGCCGAGGCACCCACGCGGCCGCGCGGACGCGTGCTGCTCGTCGACGACGACGCCGCGATCCGCGAGCTGCTCAGCGCGCAGCTCGATGCGCTGGGCGTGGAGCATCGCGTCGCCGCCGGCATCGCCGAAGCGCTCGCGGTCTGGCGCGATTTCGCGCCGCACACGCTGCTCGTCGATCTGCATCTCGACGGCGAGAGCGGCATCGATCTGATCCGCCGCGTGCGTGCCGAATGCGCGCCCGCGCCGCCGCCGCGCTGTCTCATCCACAGCGCCTCGCCGCCGGACGGACCGCACGACCGGCCGCCGCCCGAATGGCAGATCGAATGGGTACGCAAGCCGATGCCGTTGCGCGACCTCGGCCGCCTGCTCGGCGACGAGCCCGTCGCCGCGCCGGCCGTCCCGCCCGCGCCTTCCGCCGCGGCACCTTCGCCAGCCGCGAGCGCGGCTTGAACAGGGTGGCCGGCAGTCGGGAGCGCCGGTAGCGGCATGGCGGAAACCGGTCTCGAGTTCCAGACCGCTTCCCGTCGACGACCCTACTGCGGCTGCCGCACCGGCAGCGCAACGTTGCACAACTCCACTTTTCCCGCCTGATACAGGTACCAGTCGTCGCGGCGATTGCGTCGCGTCTCGATCAGCGCCTGGAACGTCGGCGTATCGGTACGCAGCAGTTCCAGCGTGCTGCGCTCGGCGTCGGGCAGTTCGCTGCCGAGGCGTACGCGCTTCAGCGGAATGCGCTGTTCGGGCTTGTCGTAGAAACCGAGCGCGCCACTGCCGCGCGGCAGCGCGGCGAGCAGTTCCATGCCCTGCACGACGCGGCCGACCAGAGTCACGTTGCGGTCGAGGTGCCGCGGCGAATGACCGAGCACGACGTAGAGCTCGGCGCCGTTGCCGCTGTCGGCGGCATTGTCGCGGCCCGCACCGACCATGCCGTAACAGTGCGCGAGCCAGGTCTGCCCGGCCTTCGGATCGCGCGCGACCGGAAAACCGCCGGACCAGCCGACTTCGGGCGCATACACATCGCCGTCGGGCAGACGCACGAACGGCTGCTTCGCGATGGCCTGGGAGAATTCGGCGGCGACCGAGCGCTTCGCCTCGCCGAACGACCGGGCCTTGTCCTTGTCGCCGGAATCCGGATCGCCCCACTGCACGACGTAGTTGTCGTGCACGCGCAGGATCGCGAGCCCGTCGAAATAGTGCTGCCGCAGCAGCGTCTTGATGTTGGCGACGTGTGCCGGCGCATAGGCGGGCGCGAGTTCGATGAGCACGCGGCCCGCGGCGAAATCGAGATAGACCGTGTTGTCGGGATCGAGACGTCGCCAGTCCGACGGCCGGCTCGCGGCCAGTACCTCGGTCATGGTCTTGCCCTTCGGCGGCGGTTCCGCCGCCGGACTCGCGAACGCGACGGACAGGAGACAGGCCGCGACGGCGGCACGGGACGAACGAGAACGCATGACGGGCTCCGTGGAAAAGTCGCAGACGCGCAAGCGTAGCGCATCGCCGTGCCGCGATCGCCGTTGCACCGGCGCCGGCAACGATCGCCGCACCGGCATCGATCATCGGATGCGCCCCGGCCGCGTACCCGCGCCCGGACACTTTCGTACGCGCTGACGCAGCTGCTCGCGACTGCGATGGGATTCTTCGTCGCCGAAGCCGCCGCAACGAGTCGCGAGCGACGCGACGGCGAGACCGTGACGTCGATGCCGCTGCGCTGACCGGCGCAGCACGACGCGCGATGACGGCGCGGATCGGTCATTCCGCTGGGTCGCGGACGGTACCGCCCGGCGCGGCTCTTCGCACGCGGGCTTCGCCTGCATCAACGCCGGCCGATCAGAACTTCACGGCAAGGCGCGTGAAGTACGAAGTGCCGTCGAGACAAACCGCACGCTGTCGAACACGCGGCCGTTGCCGGTTTCGCCGGGGTTCTGACGATCCGGGAACTCGTCGAAGATGTTCGCAGCACGACTCAGACGTGCGCGTGTCGCAGCGGCCCGAGAGCCCGACTCCCGGACGCGGTCTGCGTCACCGTTCCGGCGGGACGACCGGATCCCGGTCGATGCGCGAGGTACGCCGCGTATCGGCACTGAGCACGTAGACGAGCAGCGAGACGGCGATGCAGAGGGTCACGTACCAGTAGAAACCGGATTCGTTGCCGCGTTGCTTGAACCAGAGCGCGAGGTATTCGGCGGTGCCGCCGAACAGCGAGACCGTCAACGCATACGGCAGGCCGACGCCGAGCGCGCGGACCTCGACCGGAAACAGTTCGGCCTTCACGACCGCGTTGATCGCGGTATAGCCGCTGATCGCGGTCAGCGCGAGCACGATCAGCCCGAATGCCTCGAGCGGCGTCACGCCGCGGGCGAGCGCGGCGAACAGCGGCACGGTGCCCAACGTACCCAGCACGCCGAATGCGATCAGCAGCGGGCGCCGGCCGATGCGATCGGACAGCGCGCCGACCAGCGGCTGCAGCAGCATGAACACGAACAGCGCGGCAGCCGACACCGCCGTCGCGTCGTCCTTGCTCATGCCGCCGCTGACGACGAGGTATTTCTGCATGTAGGTCGTGAACGTGTAGAACGCGAGCGTGCCGCCGAGCGTGAGGCCGACCACCGTCGCGAGTTCGCGCGGATGACGCAGCAGTTCGCGCAATCGGTGCCGCGATGCCGCCGACGTCGCCTGACTGCGGAAGGACTCGGTCTCGAGCATGCTGCGCCGCAGATACAGCGACACCAGCGCAGCGAGCGCACCGATCACGAACGGAATGCGCCAGCCCCAGTCGTGTAGCTGCTCGGCCGTCAGCAGCACGCGCTGCAGCAGGATCAGCACCGCCAGCGCCAGCAACTGGCCGAGGATCAGGGTGACGTACTGGAAGCTCGACCAGAAGCCGCGGTGTTCGCGGCTCGCCATTTCGCTGAGGTAGGTGGCCGACGCGCCGTACTCGCCGCCGACGCTGAGTCCCTGCAGCAGGCGCGCCACCAGCAGCAGCGCCGGCGCGGCGACGCCGATCTGTGCGTAGCCCGGCGTCACTGCGATCAGCAGCGAGCCGGCACACATCAGGAGCACCGACAGCACGAGCGCCGCCTTGCGTCCGTGCCGGTCGGCGTACTGACCGAGCAGCCAGCCGCCGAGCGGCCGCATCAGGAAACCGACCGCGAAGATCGCCGCGGTGCTGAGCAATTGCGCGGTCTGATCGCCGGCCGGAAAGAACGCCGGCGCGAAATACAGCGCGAACGCCGTATAGACGTACCAGTCGTACCACTCGACGAGATTGCCGACCGAGCCGCTGAAGATCGAGCGCAGGCGCTGCGCCGTGGTCAAGGTTGCAGGAATGGCGTAGGTCACGCGCACGGCTCCGCGAAAGGATCGCGCAAGCGTGCCGGCCCCGCCTCCCCTGAGCAAGGCCGCGATCGGGCGCAGGCCGGATCGCAGGTCGTCGCCATGACGCCGGCGCCGTCGCCGGCGGCGAAGCGCCGGCGTGTCTGCAGACACGCCGGACACGCGGGATTCGCGATCGGCAACACGATGCACAGCGGCAGGCCGACCGAAAAAAACGGCGCCGCAGGGCGAGAAACGAGACTCTGCGGACGCCGCAAGCACGGCAATGACCCGGCAGCGAGACTGCCGCGGCGACATCTCAGATCTCGCGAACAGATTCGAGCCCGGCAGAACGACGCTGCACCGGCTGCATGCCACCGAGCGACGTGCTCACCGTCGCACCCACGCTCGCACCTGACGTCACGCCGCTCTCAAGCGACGGCTTGCTCATGGACGACAGCACTTTTCTCCGATTGCGCCATCTGTTCGATTCGCTCGTCGCGCTGAGGCCCGAGGAGCGCAGGGCAGCCGTTGCGCAGCGCGACGACCTCGACGAGCGGACGAAACAGCGGCTCGCCGACTTGTTGAGCATCGACGCCCGGATGGCCGGTCTGGCCGCGAGAAGCGTGATTCCGATCGCGACTACGGACGCGCCGCTGCGGCTCGGCACGCGCGCCTGCGTGGTCGAGGCGCCGCTCGGCGAGGGTGGCACGGCCGGCGATGCACCGGCGCCGTATCGGCTCGGTCGATTCGCCCGGCGTCACCGCATCGCGCCCGCGACCGGGCTGCTGTTCGTCGCGGTCATGGCGGTCGGCATAGCGACCTGGCTGCGGCAATACGCGGCCACGCTGGCCGAGCGCGACCGCGCCGAACGCGTGACACGCGCCATGTCCGCACGCTCGACACGACGGCACCGCCGGGCCTGCACGAAAAGGAAATCACTGCGCGCGAACTGCTCGATCCGATCGGACGGCTCGCGCTCGCCGATCGCTCGGAACGACGGCGCGCGACGCGCGTGCGACTCGCGACGACCGTCGCGCGCATGCGCCACTATCTGGGCCAGCCCGAGCCCGCACTGGCCCTGCTCGATCTCGCGGAGCCTGACGTGCCCTTCGTGCCCGACGCCTTGCGCGACGACTTCGCGGCAACGCGCGACGATGCCTGCATCGCGGCCGGCGACATCGACGCGCGGCCGCGCTCATCGAACGCCATGCCGGCGCAGCGCGCGGCATCGAGGCACGCTTGCGCTGGCAATTGCGCGAGGCGACGATCAGCTCCTATCGCGATGACCACGAACGCGCTGGTACTGCTGAACCGCATCATCGCGCCGGACTCGGGCGCCTCGCGGAATCGGCGTTGGCAAGCGCAAGCCGAGCTGGGTAGTGAGCCGTTCGCCGCCGCCGGACCTTCCGCTGTGTCACGCCGGCGTCGGCCAGGCGATCGCCGCGATCGCCATCGAGACACTCGATCCGGCGCTGCCGGAGCTCTACCGGACCCTCATCGATATCGCCCACGACGCCTCGCCGCAGACGATGTCGTGGCAACGCGGACAGCTCTGGCTGCGGCGCTGATCGGCGACGCGCACCGAACCGCGGCTATCGCCGGTGCCGGCGTGCGCCGCGCATCGTTGCGAGAGCGACCAGCGCCACCAGCGCGCCGAGCAGCCATTGCATGCCCCGTCCCAGCGTCGGGATCGAGCTCGCGCCGGGCACGCCGAGGCCCGAGGTGCACTGCAGCGGGAAGCTCAGCTGCGGTTCGTCAGCGTCGTTGGTCGTACAGACCATCGTGCCGTCGATCGTCGTCAATGGCGTCGACGGCAACTGGCACGACACGGCCACGCTCTGCGGCGCGCCTTGTGCGATGGTCAGCGGAAACGGTGCCGCAGCCGTGAAACCGGCGCTGGTCGTGCAACCGCTGACGATCAGCGGATCGCTGCCGCGATTCACGAACTGCACGGCGCCGAGCGACCGGGTGGTCCCTGGTAGCCCGCCCGATGCGGACAGCAGCGTGCCCGCAGCCGGCGTCGTGTTGACTTCAGGTGGAATCACGGCGCTGCCACGCAGTCGCGCCACGTAGATCGACGCCGGCGCCGTGCCTTCGTCGCCGGAACCGGCGATCAGGTATTTTCCGTCCGGCTGTCGCGCGATCGCAGCGCTCGGAGCACCTTCGAACGGGACGAGCAACGAGGCAATTCCCGCCGCACCGAAGTCCGGATCGGGGGTGCCGTTCGGCAACAGGCCCGCCACGACCGGCCCGTCGGGCTGCTCCCAACCGGCAATGATCACGCGTCCGTCGACATCGACGAGCAACTTCGGCGTGCCGCCCGTGGAACCCGGGGGTTCCGGCATCGTGAATTTCGTGAATGTCGGATCGATCTGCCCCGCGGATGTGATGCGCGATACCGCGGCGGTACGCGGAAAAATATGCCCGCCGCCGGTGCCCGCTACGATGAAACCCGAACTCGACTGCGCCGCGATCGCGCTGGCGACATGTCCGGCAAAATTGCCGTAGGTGTTGGTAAACGGAAGCAGGAAACCGGCATTTCCGAAGCTCGTGTCGAAACTGCCGTCGGCGAGGATCTTGCGCACCCCCGGAAGCTGATTTTGTGAGAATCGGTCCCACTCGTAGTCGGCGATGTAGATCGCGTTGCCCGACGACACGGCCTGATAGGTTCCGCTGTAGAGCCGCGACGGGTAGGCACCCAACAAGAACACCGTGCCGTTGCTGCCGTAGGTCGTATCGGCGGTGCCGGCAGCCGTCAGCTTGGTCACCGATGCATGAGGTGCGTAGTACAGCGCGCCCTCACCGTACCCCACGGCCCCCGAAGCGAGGAAACCGCCCGCTCCATCGGGAGCCAGATCGGCGAAAAAGGGACCCGGCTCGAGATAAGGCAGTGGCACCGTCGGTGCCGGAGGATTGTAGAAACCGGCAGTACCGTAACTTGCGTCGGGCACGCCCGCCGGCGTGAGCCTCAAGATGACATCCGCTCCGGCGACCAGAATGTTGCCGAGCGCGTCGAAAGCCAGCGTCCGGGCCGTGGCCGCTGCCGAAGCACCGCCCGGCGGCGCGATCACGACGATACCGCCGCTGCCGAACCCGGAATCGAGACTGCCGTCGGTGTTGAACCGTACGATGGCCCACTGGCGTATCCCGGCGGTGCTCGCATACCCGACGCCGACGATGCGGCCGTCGGCCTGCACGTCGATATCGAGCAGGCTGCTGCTCTCCGACAACTGCAGTTCGACGACACCGTCATTGCCGAAGGACAGATCGAGGTCCGCTCGATTGGCGTCGCTGCGCCCCGCGGACAGTGCGGCCGTCATCGCCGTTGCCAATGCAGCCGCGCGAACCGACGCTGACTTTACTTTTTCACTTGCACGCATGGTTGATCCCCTGAAGATCGATATACGTCCATCGAGAATATCCCAGCTCGACGCGCCTGCAACGACCATCGCGATCGAATAACGTGATCTTCACGAACGGCGTGCGCGGGCTGGCTTCTCGCGTAAATGGACCCGATTCAGCGGCTGCGCGACGAATGCGGAACACTCACGACTCCCGGGCGCCGAGCAGATTCGCATCGCGCGCGAACGCCTCGCGTCCGCGCACCGGCACCTGACCGGCCACGAGGAACACGACGTCGTCGGTCATGAGATCGAGCACGGCTTCGACGTCGCCGCGCGCGGTTGCGGCGTGCCAGGCGAGGATCAGCGCGCGGATCGCCCGTTCGTCGTCGCGTATCGCGTCGCTCAGCGCAGACCCGCGTTGATCTTCGCGAGCACGGCCGCGCCCGGCGACAGATCCGGCGCCTCGAGCCGGTTGAACGGCGTGGCGACCGTCTTCAGGTGCGTGTGCAGGTCTTCCGCTTCGGCATCGACGAACAGCAGACCGGTCACGACCTCGCCGCGCGCCTGGTGCTGCTGGATGTAGTTCATTGCGGCGATGCGGTCGCGCGGATCGTAGTCGGTATCGAGCTTGTGCAGGCGCAGGCGCGAGCCGTCGTGCTGTTCGACGTCTATTGTTTCGCCGGCGGCATAGTCGACCGCGATCTCCTCGCGCTGCGGAATCACATCGAGGCGATTGACCGCATCGTTGTGCGCGCGCACGTATTCGTAGCTCTTGGTGCTGCCGGCGTGATTGTTGAACGCGACGCAGGGGCTGATCACGTCGAGGAACGCGGCGCCGCGATGCGCGAGCGCGCCCTTGATCAGCGGCACGAGCTGCGTCTTGTCGCCGCTGAAGCTGCGCGCCACGTACGTGGCGCCGAGCTGCAGCGCGAGCCCGATCAGGTCGATCGGGCTGTCGGCGTTGACGACGCCGCGCTTGGAGGTCGAGCCCTGATCCGCCGTCGCCGAGAACTGGCCCTTGGTCAGTCCGTAGACGCCGTTGTTCTCGACGATGTAGGTCATGTTCACGCCGCGGCGTATCGCGTGCACGAACTGGCCTATGCCGATCGACGCGGAGTCGCCGTCTCCGGAAACGCCGAGGTAGATCAGCTCGCGATTCGCGAGGTTCGCGCCGGTCAGCACCGACGGCATGCGTCCGTGCACGGTGTTGAAACCGTGCGACTGGCCGAGGAAATAGTCGGGCGTCTTGGAACTGCAGCCGATGCCCGAGAGCTTGGCCAGCCGGTGCGGCTCGACATTGAGTTCCCAGCAGGCCTGGATGATGGCCGCAGAAATCGAGTCGTGGCCGCAGCCCGCGCAGAGCGTGCTGATCTTGCCTTCGTAGTCGCGCCGCGTGTAGCAGAGCGCGTTCTGCGGCAGGGTCGGATGATGGAGTTTCGGTTTGGCGACGAAAGTCATGACATTCCCCTGCGCTCGGGCGCGCGCGCCTGCCAGGTCACGGCGAAGCCGAGCAGGCAGACGCCGAACAACAGGCCGAACAGTTGCCAGACGCTCATGAACAACGGCATGGCCAGCAATGAACCAGCGCCGAAGTGCAGCGCGATGCGGCACAGCAGCGACAGCACTTCGAACGCGAGCGCGGCGATCAGCCAGGGCGAACCGGTCTTGCTCAGCAGCACCGCGAGTGCCGCCAGCACGAGCAGCGGCATCACGTACGAAGCGATCTGCGAAACGAGCGTGGCTTCCATCAGGACGTGGCTCCGAGACGTGCATCATGAGGCGTGGCGGCCGTGCGCATGCGCTCGCCGATCGCGCGGGCGATGTAACGCGCCGTGATCGGCGTGCCGTCGTAGTGCAGCACGGCCGGCACGCGCGCGGGATCGACGCCGAATTCGTTGACGAGGAGCGCGCGCAGCTGCGCGTCGCGATTCTGTTCGACGATGTAGACCGCATCGTGCGCCGCGATGAAATCGCGTACCGAGTCGGGAAACGGATACGCACGCACGCGCAGGGTATCGAGCAGCAGGCCTTCGGCTTCGAGCAGCGCGATCGCTTCGGCCATGGCCGGGCTCGTCGAGCCGTAGTGGATCGCGCCGAAACGCGTGGGCCGCGGCGCGGCACGCGCGAGCGGCTGCGGCACGAGCGAACGCGCCGTGTCGAACTTATGCAGCAGGCGCTCCATGTTGTAGATGTAGTCGGGACCGCGCTCGGAATAACGCGCATACGGATCGCGCGACGTACCGCGCGTGAAGTACGCGCCCTTGGTCGGGTGCGTGCCCGGATACGTGCGGTACGGAATGCCGTCGCCGTCGACATCCTTGTAGCGGCCGAAGTCCTTGCCCGCTTCGAGTTCCTCGGCAGTCATGACCTTGCCGCGGTCGTAGGCGCGCGCATCGTCCCAGGCGAACGGCGCGCAAAGACGCTGGTTCATGCCGATGTCGAGATCGGTCAGCACGAAGACCGGCGTCTGCAGGCGGTCGGCGAGATCGAGCGCGGCGGCGCTGAACGCGAAGCACTCGGTCGGATCTTCCGGCAGCAGCACGACATGTTTGGTATCGCCGTGCGACGCGTAGGCGCACGCGAGCAGATCGGACTGCTGCGTGCGCGTCGGCATGCCGGTCGACGGACCACCGCGCTGCACGTCGATGATGGTCACCGGAATCTCGGCGAAGTACGCGAGCCCGATGAATTCGCTCATCAGCGAAATGCCGGGCCCCGAGGTCGCCGTGAACGCGCGCGCGCCGTTCCAGCCCGCACCGACGACCATGCCGATCGACGCGATCTCGTCCTCGGCCTGCACGATCGCGAACTTGTTCGCGCCGGTGGCTGCGTCGACGCGGTACTTCATGCAGTATTTCTGGAATGCCTCGGCCAGCGACGAGGACGGCGTGATCGGATACCACGCGCAGACCGTCGCACCGCCGTAGACGCAGCCGAGCGCCGCCGCCGTGTTGCCGTCGACGAAGATGCGTTCGCCGACGTTGTCGGCGCGGCGTACGCGCAGACCCAGCGGATGCGCGAGATGGTCGGCCACGTAGCGGCGGCCGAGATGGAACGCCTGCTTGTTCGCGTCGAGCAGCTTTTCCTTGCCGCGATACTGCTCGGCCAGCAAGGTTTCGATCACCGCCGGATCGACCTCGAGCAGCGCCGACAGCGCACCGATGTACATGATGTTCTTGAACAGCTGCCGTTCGCGCGCGACCGTGTAGTGCTCGCTGCAGAGCTGGGTCAGCGGCACGCCGATCACGTGCACGTCGTCGCGGAACTTCGAGCGCGGCAGCGGCTTGGTCGAGTCGTACAGCAGATAGCCGCCGGGTTCGATTTCCTTGAGATCGGCGTCCCAGGTCTGCGGGTTCATCGCGATCATGAAATCGACGCCGCCGCGCCGGCCGAGCCAGCCGCGCTCGTTCACGCGGACTTCGTACCAGGTCGGCAGTCCCTGGATGTTCGACGGAAAGATGTTGCGCGGACTCACCGGCACGCCCATGCGCAGTATCGACTTCGCGAACAGTTCGTTCGCGGACGCCGAACCCGAACCGTTGACGTTGGCGAACTTGATGACGAAGTCGTTGACGGCGGACAGTGGCTGCACGGTATTGCTCGTCGGCTCGACGTGTGCGGAAGCCATCACGCCGCCTCCCGGCATGCGCCCTTGCTGCGGCAACCCGGCCCCGCGTGCGTCATTTCGATGAGGTACTTGTGCATGTCCCAGGCACCGGTCGGGCAACGCTCGGCGCAGAGGCCGCAATGCAGGCAGACGTCTTCGTCCTTGACCATGACGCGGCCGGTCTTGAGTTCGCCCGACACGTACAGCGATTGCTCGACGTTGAGCGCGGGCGCCATGAGCTTCGCGCGCAGCGCAGGCTCATCGTCGTTCGGCGTGAAGCTGATGCAGTCCATCGGGCAGATGTCGACGCAGGCGTCGCATTCGATGCAGACCTTGTCGGTGAACACGGTCTGCACGTCGCAATTGAGGCAGCGCTGTGTTTCCTTGAGCGCCGTCGCCGCATCGAAGCCGAGTTCGACCTCGACCTTGATGTCGGTCAGCGTGCGCTCGCTCGGCGCCCACGGCACCTTGTAGCGCTCGTCGGGCGAGATCTCGTTGTTGTAGCTCCACTCGTGAATGCCCATCTTCTGCGACAGCAAGTGCACGGTCGGCGGCGGTCGGTCGCGCGTCTCCTCGCCGTTGAGCAGCTTGTCGATCGAGATCGCCGCGTCGTGGCCGTGCGCGACGGCCCAGATGATGTTCTTCGGCCCGAACGCGGCGTCGCCGCCGAACAGCACGTGCGGCAGGCTCGACTGGAACGTGACCTTGTCGACGACGGGCATGCCCCACTCGTCGAAGGCGATGCCGGCGTCGCGCTCAATCCACGGAAATGCGTTTTCCTGGCCGACCGCGACGAGCACGTCGTCGCAGGGCACGATCACGTCGGGCTCGCCGGTCGGCACGAGCTGGCGGCGGCCTTTCGCATCGCGTTCGGCGCGCACGCGCTCGAACTGCATGCCGGTGAGGCGGCCGTTCTCGTGCAGGAACGCCTTCGGCACGTGGTAGTCGAGAATCGGAATGCCTTCGTGTTCGGCATCTTCCTTTTCCCAGGGCGAGGCCTTCATCTCGTCGTAGCCCGAACGCACGAGCACCTTGACATCTTCGCCGCCGAGGCGTCGCGCGGAACGGCAGCAGTCCATCGCGGTATTGCCGCCGCCGAGCACGATGACGCGACGCCCGACGGTGTCGATGTGGCCGAACGACACCGACGCGAGCCAGTCGATGCCGATGTGGATGTTCGCCGACGCTTCGCGGCGACCGGGCAGATCGAGATCGCGGCCGCGCGGCGCGCCGCAGCCGATGAACACGGCGTCGTAACCTTGCGCGAGCAGATTCTTCAACGAGCCGATGCGCTCGCCGGCGCGGAATTCGACGCCGAGATCGAGGATGTAGCCGGTCTCCTCGTCGACGACGGATTCGGGCAGGCGGAAACGCGGAATCTGCGTGCGGATGAAGCCGCCGGCTTTCGCTTCGCCGTCGAATACCGTGACCTGGTAGCCGAGCGGCGCGAGATCGCGCGCGACGGTCAGCGACGCGGGACCCGCGCCGACGCAGGCGATGCGCTTGCCGTTGGGTTTGCCCGCGCGCGGCAGCCGTGCCGCGATGTCGCCCTTGTTGTCGGCGGCGACGCGCTTCAGACGGCATATGGCGACGGGCTCGGGCGAGGCGCCGTTGTTCTCCTCGACGCGGCCGCGACGGCACGCGGGCTCGCAGGGCCGGTCGCAGGTGCGGCCGAGCACGCCGGGGAACACGTTGGATTTCCAGTTCACGAGGTACGCGTCGGCGTAGCGGCCGGCCGCGATCAGACGAATGTATTCGGGAACCGGCGTATGGGCCGGACAGGCCCATTGGCAATCGACGACCTTGTGGAAGTAATCGGGAACACGGATATCGGTGGGACGCACCATCACCCTCCTCGCCGCACTGCGGGCTGCGAGAGGCTCCTGACCTGACGCTGCTGGGAGCCTCGCCTGTCGATCCGGTCCGAGTGTGCCGCGTGTCGCGATGGAAGGAAAGGAACGCCGCCGCAAGCCGCATCCGGGCGAACGCGCTACAGTCGCGCATCGCCGACTTCGCCTCTGTCCATGTCGTTCCGTCCCGATCCCGCCTGGCTGTCGTCCCAGCCGCTCGCGAGCGCGAGCGCGCTGCCCGCTCCGTTCTACACCGACGCTGATGCCGGCACGCAGGAGACGCGTCGCGTGTTCGCGCCGAGCTGGCAGCTGATCGCGTCGGTGCGTCAGCTGGACGAACCCGGCGACCACGTCGTCGACGAGATCGCGGGCGTGCCGGTCGTGCTCGTACGCGGCGACGACGGCGAGCTGCGCGGCTTCCACAACGTCTGCCGCCATCGCGCCGGTCCGCTCGCCTGGTGCAACGGCCGCGGCGCCCGTGCGCTGCGCTGCCGCTATCACGGCTGGACGTACACGCTGGAAGGCCGCCTGCGCAGCGCCGCGGAGATGGATTCGGCACAGGATTTCGACGTCGCGAACGTGCATCTGCCGCGCATCGCGGTCGCCGCCTGGCAAGGCCTCGTATTCGCCTCGCTGGACCCGGCCATGACGCTCGAGGATCTGCTCGCCGGCATCGATGCGCGGCTCGCCGGCCACGATCTGCCCGCGCTCGTGTTCAGCCATCGCGACAGTTACGAGATCGCGTGCAACTGGAAGGTCTACGTCGACAACTACCTCGAGGGCTATCACGTTCCGCACATCCATCCGGAACTCAATCGCCTGCTCGACTACCGCAGCTATCGCACCGAGGTCGCCGACTGGCATTCGCTGCAGTGGAGCCCGCTCGAGAACACGGGCAATTTCTACGGCAGCGGCGACGCGCTGTACTACTTCGTCTGGCCGAACACCATGCTGAACATCCTGCCCGGACGGCTGCAGACCAATCGCGTCGTGCCGCTCTCCACTGATCGCTGCCGCGTCGACTTCGACTACTACTACCCGGCGCAGATCGATGCCGCCGAACAGGAACGCCGCCGTCAGGACCAGAACTTCAGCGACGCGGTGCAGAAGGAAGACGTCGACATCTGCCTCGCCGTGCAGAAGCGACTGGCGTCCGGCTCGTACCTCGCCGGCAGGCTCTGCCCGCGGCGCGAGAGCGGCGTGCATCACTTCCACGAACTGCTGCGGCGCGCCTGGCGTGAGCGCTGAACCCCGCGCCGCCGTCGCGACGCCGCCGACGATAGGATTCTGGACCGCGACCGCGCTCGTGGTCGGCAACATGATCGGGTCGGGCCTGTTCCTGCTGCCGAGTTCGCTCGCGCCCTACGGCGCGGCGAGCACGCTCGGCTGGGCCATCAGCACGGTCGGCGCGCTGCTGCTCGCCGCCACCTTCGCGCGCCTCGGCCAGTTGCTGCCGGCCGCATCCGGCGGCCCGTATGCCTTCGCGCGCGCGGCGTTCGGCGACGCGACCGGTTTCGTCGTGGGCTGGTGCTACTGGATCTCGATCTGGAGCGCCGTGCCGGCGATCGCGATCGCCTTGACCGGCTACGCCGGCGCCTGCGTGCCGGCGCTGACCGCGACGCCGGCGCGCGCCGCGGCCTGCTCGATCGTATTCTTGTGGCTTTGTACGCTTTTCAACATTGCCGGGCTGCGCACGGCCGGCGGCGTGCAGCTCGCGACGACCCTGCTCAAGGTCGCTGCGCTCGCGTTGTTCGCGCTGGTCGGACTCGCGCTCGTCGAGCCCGCGCCGACGGCCGCCGCCGCGCCGTTCAATCCCAGCGACAAGAGCCTGCTCGCCGTGGCGCTGACCACCTCGGCACTGACCCTGTGGGCTTTCCTCGGGCTCGAAAGCGCGACCGTGCCGGCCGCGGCCGTGCGCGACCCCCAGCGCACGGTGCCGCGCGCGACGCTGATCGGCACCGCGATCGCGATCGCCGTGACCATCGCCGCGTGCAGCGCCGTGCTGCGCCTCGTGCCGGCCGATTCACTGGCGACTTCAGGCGCGCCGTTCGTCGACGCGGTGCGCCGGCTGCTCGGCGATGCGGCCGGCTATGTCGTCGCGGCGATCGCAGCGATCACCTGCCTGGGCGCGCTCAACGGCTGGGTGCTGATGCTCGGGCAACTGCCCCTCGCGAGCGCGCGCGACGGCGCGTTCCCGGCCGTGTTCGCGCGCGTCGATGCGAACGGCACGCCGCGCGCCGGGCTCGTGATCGGCGCGGCGCTGTCGAGCCTGCTCGTGCTCGCGAACTACAACGCGAGCCTCGTGAGCCTGTTCACCTGGGCCATCCTGCTGTCGACGGCGGCGTCGCTGCTGCCGTTCCTGGTCTGCGCGCTCGCGCTGCTGCGGCTGCAGCGCGGGCGCGGCGTTCATGCGCTGGTTGCGCTGCTCGCGGCGTTCTTTGCAGCCTATGCGCTGGTCGGCACCGGCGCGCAGGCGCTGCGCTGGGGCGCGGGCCTGTTGCTCGCGAGCGTGCCGGTGTATCTGGGCATGCGCCTGGCGCGGGCGCGTCGCGCGCCGCCGTGAGCCGCGCTCAATAGGGGCGCTGTCCCGTGACATTGCCCGGCGGATCGTAGTTGCAGACCACGAGCGTCCAGTTCGTGAACGGCGGCGGGAACGGCGAATTGGTCGTGCACTGACGAATGCCGCAGCCGACGCGCAGCGTCGAACGCCAGACCATCTGCGTGTAGTGACCGCAGATGCCCGAGCACGTGTTCGCGGCGTAGTTGTAGCTCACGTACTCGTTGGCCCAGTCCGTCGCCGCGGCGGCTTCGACGTTGGTCGGGAAGCCCGAGGACACGGCGCCCACGTAGAGATTCTCGCCATAGGGCGTGGCCGCGTTGTGCGCATAGACGCAGCCATTCGCATAGGCCTGCGCGAATGTCGCGATCGTCGTGTCCCAGCTCAGGAGACTCAGCCGCGGCGTCGCGACCGGCACGACCGTGCGCCGCGCGCAGTTGTGCAGCGTCAGCAGCGGCTTCCAGTTGGCCGGCGGCGGCGTGCCGCTCTGGAAGCTGTCGAGCATGATGCAGTCCAGTGACAGGGCGTTCGCGGACAGACTCACGGCGGCGATCAGCGGCAGGATGAGAAATCGTTTCATCGTCGTGACCTCCTGGCGGAATGAGGTAACCTCGAAAAACATCGAGGTTCCTGCGGCGCAGTCATGCGCCGCTCGCGATCGAGCGCGTCAGCGCTCGATCGGCGGAGCGAGTCCGGACCTTCGCCGGATTCGCCGACCCGAAAAACCGATGGAACGACGGTTTTTCGAGATGACCATAATTAGTAGTCGGCACGCACGGACGTGAAGCTTTCGTCAGTATCGTAGCGCCGATTTCCGCATTCTCGACCGTATTGCCGGAGTACCGCATGAGCGAAAACGCTGCCGTCCTGCTCGACCCCGTCGAGGCCCGCGTGCTGGGCTGTCTCGTGGAGAAAGCCGCGACGACGCCCGAGGTGTATCCCCTGACCCTGAACGCGGTCGTCGCCGCCTGCAACCAGAAATCCAATCGCGATCCGGTGCTCGAACTCGAGCCGGGCGCGGTCGGTCACGCGCTGCGCCAGCTCGAGGGCAAGCGTCTCGTCGCCGGCTCGATGTCGGCGCGCGCGTCGCGCTACGAACATCGCCTCGATCAGGCGCTCAACATCACGCCGCGGCAACGCGCGCTGCTGGCGCTGATGTTCCTGCGCGGCCCGCAGACCGCGCCGGAGCTGCTCGCGCGCAGCGACCGGCTCGCGGCATTTGCGAGCCTCGACGACGTGCGTTCGACGCTGGAGCGGCTCGCCCAGCGCGAGCCCGCACTCGCGGTGCGTATTCCGCGCAGCGGCGGCCAGCGCGAAGACCGCTACATGCATCTGCTCTGTGGCGAGGTCGACGTGACTGCGCTCGCGAAAGCCGCACCGTCCGACCCGGTCGGCTCGAGCACGCAGGAACTCGAAACGCGCATCGAGCAGCTCGAGAGCCTCGTCGACGCGCTGCAGGCGCGTCTGCAGCAGGTCGAGCGCCGCTTCGAAATGGACGAGGACTGACTATGCGGCGCGCGGTGCGACTCGGACTCCTGCTCGGCGTCGCCGCGACGCCGGCGTTCGCGCAGACGAGCGTTACGCTGGGCGCGGTCGAGGGCTACGGCAATCTCGAAACCGCCGGCGCGATCGCGACCGTCGCGGGCGATACGAACCGCAATGCGCGCATCGCACTGCAATGGCGCCGCAGCGGAGACCCTACGTTCCGCACCGCGCAGGACCTCGTGCGCATCGATGCGACGCGCTTCGTCGGCAGCGTGTTCGGACTGGCGCCGGGGACGAACTACGAGCTGCGCCTGACCGCGTCCGATCCCGACGGCGTCGGCGGTGCGCCGAGCGCGACAACCACAATCGCGACGCGCGCCGACACGCTGGCCGAGCCGAGCCTGCGTACGCTCTACGTCGCACCCGCGCCGGCCGGCAACGACGCCAACAGCGGCCTCGGCCCCGATCAGGCCGTCGCCACCGTGCAGCGCGGCGCCAATCTCGCGCAGGCCGGCGACGTGGTGTCGATCGCGCCCGGGATCTATCGAGAACAGGTCAGCCTGCCGCGTTCCGGTACCGTGACCCAGCCCATCGTGTTCCGCGGCCAGGCCGGCGCGATCCTCGACGGCGCCGAGCGCATCGCCGCGGGCAGTGCCTGGGAAGCGAGCCAGGGGCTGTTCCGTCGTGCCGAGGCGACGCCGAGCTGGCAGATCGTCGCCGACACGAATCGTCTGTTCCGCTACGACTCGATCGCCGAGCTGCAGGCGCTCGCGGCCGGGGCGCCCGGCGGCTACTGCTACAGCGGCGGATTTCTCTACCTCAAGCTCGCCGACGGCAGTTCGCCGGCCGCGCACGACATCCATGTCGCGCGGCGCGAGGCCGGTGTCGTCGCCGACGGCCGCAGCCACTTGCGCATCGAGGGTCTCGAGATCCGCCACTACGGCTCGACCGAATACGGCAAGGGCATCTACCTGCGTCAGTCCAGCGACGTGATCGTGCGCGCGAACCGCATCCACGACATCGGCGCGGCCGGCGTCTGGATCAAGGGCGGCGCACGGCATCGCATCGAGGACAACGATCTCTACGACACCTCGATACCGGGCTGGCCCTGGGACCAGACCAAGGGCAGCAGCGCCGAGAACAACGGCGTCGTGCTCACCGACGACATAGGCCGGGGCCACGTGATCCGGCGCAACCGCTTCGACGGCTGGTTCAACGGCATAGGCCCCTGCGGCAGCGTCGCACCGGCCGGCGCGTTCACGAGCGAAGTCGACGTCTACCGCAATCGCTTCCGCCACCACAATGACGATGCGCTCGAACCCGAAGGCTATTGCGCCAACGTGCGCATCTTCGACAACACGATCCGCGATTCGCACATGGCATTCGCCGTGGCGCCGGCCGCGCCGGGCCCGACCTGGATCGTGCGCAACGTCGCCTACGACATCGGCAACACGCGGACGAGCCGCATCGACGGCTACGTTTCGAGCCTGCTCAAGATCAACAGCGGCTATCCGGAAGCCGTGGGGCCGGTGCTGCTGCTGCACAATACGGCGCAGACCACGGTGCCCGATACCGACGCGGTCTATCTGCTGACGCCGGGCAATTCGACCTTCATCCGCGCGCGCAACAACATCTTCGCGGCGACGCGCACGGTGCTGACCAAGGTCAACGCGGTCGCACTCGACTGGAACCACGACCTGCTGCAGACGACGTCGTCGACCCGGTTCGCGAACTGGATGGGCACGAACTACGCGTCGCTCGCGACGTTCAGCGCCGCGACGAACCAGGAACCCGACGGCCTCGTCGGCGCACCGAACCTCGTCGACGCGGCCGGCGGCGATTTTCGCCTGCGCAGCGACAGCGCCGCGATCGATCGCGGCGAACCGTTGCCCGGCATCAACGACGGCTACGTCGGCACGCGGCCGGACCTCGGCGCGTTCGAGTTCGATCCCGACCGGATTTTCGTCGACGGATTCGCGTGGCCGACGGGAGCGCCGCGGCTGCCGTAGCGCGACGATCAGCCCTGCGGCGGGATGTCGAGCACGTCGCCGACGCGCACGCTGCCGTCGGCCGCGATCCGGTTCGCCTCGCGCAGCGCACCGATGCTGACGCGGTGCCGCGCCGCGATACCCGACAGGGTTTCGCCGCGGGCGACCACGTGTTCGGACGGACCGCGACGACCGTTGCCGTTCGCCGCGAACCAGGTGCCCGGCGGCGGCGTCTGCGTGAAATAGGTCTTGATGCCTTCGACCACGGCCGATGCGAGCTTGCCGCGATGCTCCGGATCGGTCAGCCGCTTTTCCTCGGCCGGATTCGTGATGAACGCCGTCTCGACCAGGATCGACGGCACGTCCGGCGAGCGCAGCACGACAAAATTCGCCTTTTCCACATAGCCGCGATGCGTCGGACCGATGCGGCCGAGCGCCTTCAGCACGATCTGCGCGATCGCCGCACTCGCTTCCATCGTCGCGCCCTGGGACAGATCGAGCAGCACGGCGGCGAGCGTGTCGTCCTTGTCGTCGAGCGAAACGCCGCCGACGAGATCGGCGCCGTTTTCCTTCGCGGCGAGCCAGCGCGCGGCTTCGCTCGTCGCGCCGCGCGGCGACAGCACCCAGACCGACGCGCCTCGCGCTTCGCAGGCGCCCGGGCACGCATCGGCGTGGATCGAGACGAACAGGTCGGCCTTGGCTTCGCGCGCCTTCTTGTAGCGATCCTTCAACGGAATGAAATAGTCGCCGTCGCGCACCAGGTAGGACTTCATGCCCGGCTGCGTGTCGACGAGTCGCGCGACTTCGCGAGCGACGTTCAGCGTGATCGATTTTTCGTGCGTGCCCGATGCGCCGATCGCCCCCGGATCGTCGCCGCCGTGGCCGGCGTCGATCGCGACCACGACCTTGCGGCCGTCGCCGGCGACGATGTCATCGACGCTCTTGACGACTTCGCGCTTGGCCTTGGTCTTCGGAAACAGGTCGATGACGAGGCGATGGCCGAACTTGTCCGCGGGCGGCAGCAGGAAGCTCTTCGGCCGCACGCCCTGCGGCAGGTCGAACACGACGCGCAGATCGGACTTGCCCTGCTTGCCGAGGCGCACGGTACCGAGCAGGCCCTTCGCCGCCGGCGCGGTCACGCCGTCGGCGAGCGTGGAATTCTTGATGTCGAGAACGATGCGGTCCGGATTGGCGAGCTCGAACAATTTGTATTCGAGCGGACCGGATACGTCGAACACCGCGCGCGTGGAATCGGGACTGGCCCAGACGCGCAGCGCCTTGACCTGGGCGGCCTGCGCGGAGGAAGCGGCAAGCCCCGAGAGGATCAGGACGGCGACGACGCGCAGCAATGTGACGGCAGATCCCCACATGGCTGCGGATTCAAACCCAGCCAGCCGCGCTTTTCAAGCATTTTCCGTTGCAAAACACTGAGCTGGCGGCGCTTCCTTGGGTTAGGGTCAGAAATTCGCTTCAAGCGGCGGAATAGAGAGCGCTTGTCGCAGCCAGCCAGGACTGCCCCCGCGCGCTCGCCGGCCGCGCCACGAAGTCGCGCCCGCTCGCCGCGTGGGCGAGCTCGACGACGAGATCGGGCCGCGGCAAGGCGTCCCCGCCGCGCTCCGGCCATTCGATCAGGATCAGGCTCGGCTCGTCCTGCAATTCGCCGAGGCCGAGCCATTCGAGTTCGCCCGCATCGGCGATCCGATAGAGGTCGAGGTGGTGGATCGCGAGCGCCCCGGTACGGTAGGACTCGATCAGGCTGTAGGTCGGGCTCTTGATACGACCGCGCACGCCGAGCGCGCCGATCAGCGCACGCGCGAACGTGGTCTTGCCGGCACCGAGATCGCCGTGCAGGTAGATCGTGCCGCCGCTGCGCAGCTGCGGCGCGAGAGCGGCGGCGAGTTCGATGACGGCGCCCTCGTCGGCCAGGTGCAGGGTTTCAGCCACGGACGCCTCCGAGTAGACGGCGCAACGGCACGAACAGATCGGACGCGAGCAGGCCGGCACCGTCGCGCGCGGCGATATCGCCGGCGCGCGCATGCGCGGCCACGGCGAGACAGGCCGCATCCCAGGCATCCAGCCCCTGCGCGAGCAGCGCAGCCGCGATACCGGTGAGCACGTCGCCCATGCCGCCGCTCGCCATCGCCGGATTGCCCCAGGGGCACACGGCAACGCCATGGCCGAGCGCGGCGATCAGCGTGCCGGCCCCCTTGAGCACGACGACCGCGTGGTAGCGCTCGGCGATCGCCTGCGCGGCGGCGTAGCGGTTCGCCTGCACGCTCGCGGTATCGCTCGCGAGCAGACGCGCGGCCTCGGCCGGATGCGGAGTCAGCACGGCCGGCGCGACGAGGCGGCGTGGATGACGCGCGAGGAGGTTCAGGGCGTCGGCGTCGAGCACGGCGGGCTTGCCGCTCGCGAGCGCGCGATGCCACAGCGCATGCCCCCAGGATCGCTGGCCGAGGCCGGGTCCCAGCGCGATCGTGCTCGCCTTCTCGAGCAGACCGTCGAGCTCCTGCGCTCCGGCTACCGCGGTGACCATGAGTTCGGGGCGTGCCGCCAGCAGCGGCGCCAGATGATCCGGCTGGGTGGCCACGCTGACGAGTCCGGCGCCGCAGCGCAGCGCCGCTTCGCCGGCGAGACGTATCGCGCCGCCCATGCCGTGATCGCCGCCGACCGCGAGCACGTGGCCGAACAGGCCCTTGTGCACGTTGCGCGGGCGCGAGGGAAGGACGCGCCGAGCGTCGTCCCAGTCGAGCAGGAACGCACCGGCGGGTTCGTCGTCGAAGATCGTCGCCGGCAGATCCAGCGACGCGAGTTCGCAGTCGCCGCAGGCATCGAGACCCGCTCCGGTGTGCTGCCCGCGTTTCCAGCCGATGAAGCTCACCGTAGCCGCCGCCTGTACGCAGGCGCCGAGCGTCGCTCCCGTGTCGGCCGAGAGTCCCGACGGAATGTCTAGCGCGAGCACCGGCATGCCGCTCGCATTGAGCGCCTCGACGAGCTGCACGGCGGCGCCCTGCAGCGGGCGGTTGAGCCCGATACCGAACAACGCGTCGACATAGACGTCGGCCGGCGGCAGCGAGTGCTCGCCGGCGAACGGGTGAATGAATCCGCCGGCGGAGCGCCAGGCCTCGGCCGCGGCCAGCGCGTCGGCATCCTGCGGCGGCGCGAGCGCGATCACACTGACGTCGCGCCCGGCCTGGCGTGCGAGTTTCGCGAGCAGGTACCCGTCGCCGCCGTTCTTGCCGGTGCCGCAGCAGACCGCGATCCGCAGCGCCCGGGGCCAGCGCCGGCACAGCACCTCGAACGCGGCCTGCGCCGCGCGCTGCATCAATGCAGGCCCGTCGAGACCGAGGGTGGCGCCGGCAGCGCCGTCGATACGGCGCATCTGCGAACGAGTGTAGAGATTGCGAGTCGGCGTCATGGTCATGAATGGATTATTGATCGGCCGCGGCGGGCTTGCATCGGCCCGGGTCACGCGCGAGCCCCGGGGGTACGCATGTCCGCGCGACGCGGCGGCGGACATGACAGCGCGAGCACCGATGCCCGCCCTGTCCTCACCAAGCGCAATAGCGCGCACCGGCCTTCGCGCCCGCACGCCCCGCGGCCAGCGCCTACAATGCGCGCGACATCCTGCCCGTCGACGCGACCGCCGCGCCGAACCACGAACCCGGCCGGGTCCGAGATGCCGCGACCGGCCATGCCCTCTGCAATGACCTACGCCGAACTTGCCAATCGTATCCGCGTCTGGGGCGCCGAGCTCGGCTTCCAGCAGATCGGCATTGCCGGTACCGACCTGGCCGCTGACGAAACGCATCTGCTGAACTGGCTCGACGCGGGACGCCACGGCGAAATGGACTACATGGAGCGCCACGGCACCAAGCGCAGCCGGCCGCAGGAGCTGCAGCCCGGCACCCTGCGCGTGATCTCGGTGCGCATGGACTATGCGCCGCCGGGCATCGCCGACGGCTGGGACGTACTCGGCGACGCTTCGCTGGCCTACGTGTCGCGCTACGCGCTCGGTCGCGACTACCACAAGCTCATGCGCAACCGGCTGCAGCAACTCGCCGATCGCATCGCCGCCGAGACCGGTCCGTTCGGCTATCGCGCGTTCGTCGATTCCGCGCCGGTGCTCGAGCGCGCGATCGCGCGCAATGCGGGGCTCGGCTGGATCGGCAAACACACCTGCCTCATCAACCGTCACGCGGGCTCGTGGTTCTTTCTCGGCGAGCTCTATACCGATCTGCCGCTGCCGCTCGATGACGCCGCGAGCGCACACTGCGGCACCTGCACGCGCTGCATCGAGATCTGCCCTACCCGCGCGATCGTCGCGCCGTATCAGGTCGATGCGCGGCGCTGCATTTCCTACCTGACGATCGAACTGCACGGCAGCATCCCGCTCGAGTTCCGCGCCGCGATCGGCAACCGCATCTACGGCTGCGACGATTGCCAGCTGATCTGCCCGTGGAACAAATTCTCGCAACCGACCGGCGAAACCGACTTCGCACCCCGGCATCGCCTCGACGGCGCTGCGCTGATCGACCTGTTCGCCTGGACCGAAGACGAATTCCTGCGCCGCACCGAAGGCTCCGCGATACGCCGCATCGGCCACGAACGCTGGTTGCGCAATATCGCGATCGCGCTCGGCAACGCGCACGGCGTTCCCGGCGTGGTCGACGCCCTGCTCGGCCGCGCCGACCATGCGTCGGAACTCGTGCGCGAACACGTACAGTGGGCGCTGCAGCAGCACGCGTGACGCGCGCCGCGACGGATCAGCTCAGCGCACGGATCGTCTCGATGAGCCCGCGCGTCGATGCGTCGAACGACGCGGGCACGGGCGCGGCGGCGAGCGCCGGCAGGATCGATCTCGCGAGCACCTTGCCGAGCTCCACGCCCCACTGATCGAATGCGTTGATGTCCCAGAGCAGCGCCTGCACGAGCACCTTGTGCTCGTACAGTGCGATCAGCGCGCCGAGGCTTTCCGGCGTGAGCGCATCGAGCAGCAACGTGCTGCTCGGACGATCGCCCGGGAACGTGCGCTGCGCAGCGAGCGCCCGGCGCTCGGCGTCGTCACCGGACGTCGCTTCCGCGAGCGCCTCCTGCGCGGTCTTGCCCAGGGCGAACGCTGCGCCCTGCGCAAGCAGGTTCGCCAGCAGCGCGTCGTGGTTGTCCTTGAGCGCGTGCGCCGGACGCACCGCGCCGATCAGATCCAGCGGCACGACATCACTGCCCTGATGCAACGCCTGGAAAAACGCGTGCTGCGCATTCGTGCCCACGCTGCCCCAGACTACCGGCACCGTCGCCTGCCGCAGCGGCCCGCCGTCGGCGCCGACGCGCTTGCCGAGGCTCTCCATTTCGAGCTGCTGCAGGAACGCCGGCAATTCGGCGAGACCGTCGAGATACGGAATCACGCCGTGCGCCGCAAGGCCGAAGCCGTTGCGATTCCAGACGCCGATCAATGCGAGCAACACCGGCAGATTGTCGCGCCAGTCGGCCGTGCGGAAATGGTCGTCCATCAGCGCAGCGCCGCGCAGGAACGCGCGGAAATTCGGCATGCCGATCGCGAGCGCGAGCACGAGGCCGACCGCCGACCAGACCGAATAGCGTCCGCCGACGAAATCCCACATCGGCAACACCCGCTGCGCCGGAATGCCGAGCGCGCGCGCCGCTTCGACGTTCGCACTGACCGCGACGAAATGCGCTGCAGCGAGGTTCTGGTCTCCGGCGTAAGCCTGCGCGATCCACTGCCGCAACACGGCGCCGTTGAGCAGGGTCTCCTGCGTCGTGAAGCTCTTGGACACGAGCAGCACGAGCGTGCGCCGCGGATCGAGGCGGCGCATCAGCGCGGCGGTTTCGTGGCCGTCGACATTCGGCAGGAAGTGGCAGGCGAAACGTCCGCTGTGATAGCTGCTCAGCGCTTCGACCGCGAGGCGCGGGCCGAGATCGGAACCGCCGATGCCCAGATTGACGATGTCGGTGATGCCGGCCGGGATGCCGAACGCGCCGGCATCGCCGCGCTCGAGTGCATCGACGAGTTCGCCCATGCGCCTGAGCGTCGCGGCAATTTCATCGGCGATCGCTGCGGGCGCCGGCGAGGGCAGCCGCGATTCGCAGGCGCGCAATGCCGTGTGCAGCACCGGACGCTGCTCGGAACGATTGAGCACGTCGCCGCGGAACATCGCGTCGCGGCGTTGCTGCCAGCCGCACTCCTGCGCGATCGTGCCGAGTGCCTGCAGCGCGGACTCGTCGAGCTTCTGTCGCGAAAAATCCAGCAACAGCGGTCCGGCGCGGCGCGAAAACTGTTCGAAGCGCCGCGGTGTCGCGAGCAGTTCGCGCAGATGCAGCGGCTGTAGACGCGCGGCTTCCCGCGCCAGAGTATCGAGCTGTCCGGCCAGCATGTCGTTCCTTGGGCTGTTCGATGCGCGCAGGCATCGGCGCGTCGATGGTACTCAGCGCGACGGCGTCGGGTCGACCGGCGCGAGGACGAAAATCCCGCCAAAAAACACCGTTGTCCGGACAGCGCGGCCATGAGTCGCCGTGCCGCTCATTCGTCGGCGCAGCGTGCTCGACGAAGGTCGGAACGGACTGCGCCGGTCGGCGCTCGGGCCACCCGCTTCGGAATCGCGTGGTTCGTACGCGTCATGCCGTTCTTCGCGTCCGCGGCGCGGCTCAGATAGCTCAGAAGCAACTGCCGCCGTCGACGTCGTAGAGGCAGATCTGCTCGTACTCGCATGCCGGACTATCGAGCGGGCCGCGGTCGATCGTACGGGAACCTTCGCAATGCAGCTCGCAAGGTGTGACGACCATGCGATGGAGTTTGGCCGTGAGCATCGGCAAATCCGTGCGAGTCGCGAAAAAACGGCGCAGAGGGATGATCGTGTGCGCCTTGCGTCGAGCGCACTCCGTCGGTGTGACGTGCTGTACGGGACGCGGAACGTTGTGGAAAAACAACGGCCGGAGTGTAGGACTGCGGCCGGCACGGTCGCTGCCATGACGAGGCCTCGATCGGCACGGGCGCGAGACCCGGCACGCGTGCGCGTCGACGCAATCGGCGGCAGCCGAGTCCGCAGGAATCTCCAATCCATTGTTTTTTCAATGGATGACCGTCACGGCTGCGCGCCGTCAGGCCCGATACGGGAACAAAAAAAACCCCCGCCGAAACCGGCGAGGGGTGAATCGGAGTGACGATTACCTGAACAATGCGCCCTGCGGCCACCAGGACAACGAAAACGTTGCGAAAACCCCAGTGGCTGTGGCGACAGTACCACAGGATTTGCGCGAATGCTACTGCTCTGTGATAGCCGCCACAGATTGACGGACTCAACCGTCGATGGCGAGGTTGTCGATGAGCCGGGTCGTGCCCAGGCGTGCCGCAATCAGCCCGATCAGGCCCGTGCGCTGACCGGTCGCTGCCACGGCCAGATCGTCCGCGCGACGGATCGCTGCGTAGTCGACGCGAAACCCCGACGCCTCCAGCGCCGCATGCGCGTCGCGCTCGACGGCCTCTATCGCATCGCCGCGCCGTACGGCGTCACGCATCCGACACAGCGTCGCATGCAATTTCGCCGCGAGAGGACGTTCGTCCGCAGTGAGGTACTGGTTGCGCGAACTCATCGCGAGGCCGTCGGCTTCGCGCATGGTCGCGACATCGCCGATCTCGATCGGCAGGCAGAGATCGGCGACGAGACGGCGTATCGTCAACAACTGTTGGTAGTCCTTGCGTCCGAACAGTGCGACGTCGGGCTGCACGAGATTCAGCAGGCGAAGCACCACCGTCGCGACCCCGGCGAAGTGGCCGGGACGGAACGCGCCTTCGAGAGGCTCCGTCACGCCTTTGACGTCGACACGCGTTGCCGCTTCGAGACCGAACGGGTACATCGTTTCGACTGTCGGCGCGAACAGCAGGTCGCATCCTTCGGCCTGCAGGCCTGCGGCGTCGGCATCGAGGGTGCGCGGATAGCGCGCGAAATCTTCGGTCGGGCCGAACTGGGTCGGATTCACGAATACGCTGGCGACGACGCGGTCGCAGCGTTCGCGAGCCGCACGCACCAGCGAATAGTGCCCTGCATGCAGATTGCCCATGGTCGGTACCAGGCCGATACGAAGGTCTTCGCGACGCCAGCGCGCGGTGGCGGCGCGCAGCTCCGCTGCAGAAACGATACGTTCCATATCAGTAGCTGTGTTCCGGCGCCGGGAATGCGCCGCTGCGCACGCCGTCGGCATAGGCGTGAAGCGCGGCCTGGATCGAATCGTGGCCGGCGAGGAAATTCTTGCTGAAGCGCGGACGCTTGCCCGGCGTGAGGCCCAGCAGGTCGTACATCACGAGCACCTGTCCGTCGCAATGCGGTCCTGCACCGATGCCGATCGTCGGAATCGTCAACGCGGCCGTGATGCGCTGTGCGAGCGCGGACGGGACGCATTCGAGCACGAGCAGATCCGCTCCGGCGGCTGCGACCGCTTTCGCATCCTCGAACAGGCGTTCGGCGCGTTCGTCGTCACGCCCCTGTACGCGGTATCCGCCGAGCTTGTGCACCGACTGCGGCGTGAGCCCGAGATGCGCGCAGACCGGTATGTCGCGCTCGCTCAGCGCATGGATGACGTCGGCGGCCCAACCCGAACCTTCGAGCTTGACCATCGCCGCGCGTCCTTCGCCGATGAGGCGCGCAGCGCTCGCATAGGCCTGCTCGCGCGTCGCGTAGCTCATGAACGGCAGGTCGGCGATCAGCAAGGCATTGTGCAGGCCACGCGACACCGCAGCACTGTGATACACCATGTGATCGAGACTCACCGGCAGTGTGCTCGATTCGCCCTGAATGACCATGCCGAGGGAGTCGCCCACGAGCACGACGTCGATACCAGCCGCATCGACCGCGGCGGCGAAGCTCGCATCGTAGGCCGTGACCATGACGATCTTCTCGCCGGCGCGCTTGCGCGCGTGGAGCTGCGGCACAGTGACGGCAGTGCGTGATGGCGCGGTCGCGGGATTGGCGTACACGCAGAACTCCTGCGGGGAAATGTCGATTATCAACCTATCGGCTCGACATCGAAAAGATGCGAGATCGGCCGCTGCGCCCGTGCGCCGCTCGAATCATCCCGGCATCGGCAGCGGATCGAGGCGGCGGCATCCACTCGCATCGACGCGAGCCAGCAATTCCGCCACGCGACCGCAGCCGGGCACGATACGGTCCCCGGCGATTTCGGCAAGCGGCGCGAGCACGAACGCGCGCTGCGCCAGATGTGGGTGCGGCACCTGCAGACCGGCCGAGCACACTACGTCGTCACCATAGAGCAAGATATCGAGATCGAGCGCACGCGGCCCCCAACGAGCGCCGTCACGCACGCGCCCCGCTTCACGCTCGATGTCGAGCAGCCCGGCGAGCAGCGCAGCGGGCGCGAGCAGAGTTTCAATCTCCACAACTGAATTAATGAACGCCGGCTGCTCGCGCAGCCCCCACGGCGGCGTCAGGTAGTGGCTCGAACTGCGCAGCACACGCGTTTGCGGCAGCGCATCGATGCGCGGCACCGCCTCGGCGACGACCCGGCGCGAATCGCCGAGATTGCTGCCGAGACCGATGAATGCGAGCGTCACGGGTCTGCCGGCGGCGCATCGCCCGCACCGCCCGAAGGCTTGCGACGACGACGGCGACGACGCTTGCGTGTCGCCGCTCGCGGCGCTGCGGCCTCCGGCGCAGCCGGCGCGGGCTGTGCGAGCATCTCGCCGAGACTCTCGGGATCCGTCGACTGCGCCTGCTCCCACCATTGCACAAGCTCGGCCAGAGCCGGATCGGCTTCGCCGCGCACGACGAGGAAATCGTAAGCAGCGCGAAAGCGCGGATGCGTCAGCAGGCGTACGACGCGCTTCTTCATACGTTGTTCGAAGCGCGGCTGCAGCGCCCAGATTTCTTCCATCACGAGCGAGAAGCGACGCGGAATCGCCACACGCGCGGTCTGCTCGAGGATGATCGCCTCGGCTGCATTGCTCCAGGCGTGCGGCGCGTCTCCGCCCGAGGCGATCGCGCGTTCCGCACGTTCGCGCACGCCCCCCCAGAGCAGCAACGCGAACAGGAACGCCGGCGTAACCGACTTGCCCGCCTGCACGCGTTGATCCGTGTTCGCGAGCCCGCACTCGACGAGACGACGGAACTCGTCGCCGTGCTGGCGACGCAGCGCCGCAGCCGTCGACGGAAACACGAACTGCAGCAGACCGCTGCGATCGAGTTCGCGGAAACTCGCGAGCGCATGGCCGGACAGGAACAGCTTCAACGACTCGTCGAACAGCCGCGCGGGCGCCGCATCGCAGAGCAGTTGGCCGAGCCGCGCAAACGGTTGCTCGGCACTTTCGTCGATGCGGAAACCGAGTTTGGCGGCGAGACGCACGGCGCGCAGCATGCGCACCGGATCTTCGCGATACCGCAGTTCCGGTTCGCCGATCAGGTGCAGCTCTTTCTTTTCCAGATCGGCCATGCCGCCGACGTAATCGCGTACGCTGAAGTCGGCGATGTTGTAGTACAGCGCGTTGACGCGGAAATCGCGACGAATCGCATCTTCCTCGATCGTCCCGTAGACGTTGTCTCGCACGATGCGGCCGTCGACGACATGACGATCGGCGTTGCCTTCCTCGCCGATACCGCGAAACGTGGCGACCTCGACGATTTCCTGGCCGAACACGACGTGGGCGAGACGAAAGCGCCGTCCGATCAGGCGACAGTTGCGGAACAACCCGCGCACCTGCTCCGGCGTTGCATTTGTAGCAATGTCAAAATCTTTAGGGTGTCCGCCGAGCAGCAGGTCGCGCACCGCGCCGCCGACCAGGAACGCCTCGTAACCGGCTTCGTTGAGTCGATACAGGACGCGCAGCGCGCCGTTGCTGATGTTGCGCCGCGAAATGCCGTGTTGATCGCGCGAAATCACGCGCAACTGGGGCAGCCGGGGCTGCGCCGCAACGGCGGTTTGCGCAGTTTTTTTCTCGCTCCGGCGCAACCCGCGAGGAATTGCCCGTCGAATGAATTCCGTTATACTTCGCACGCTTGATCCTCGACGCGCTCCCTTCGTCTAGTGGCCTAGGACATCGCCCTCTCACGGCGAGAACAGGGGTTCGAACCCCCTAGGGAGCGCCACTTTACTCCCCTTGTTACTACTCAGCTGGCTCGGTAGCCACATGCCTTTCGTTGTCACCGAAAACTGCATCAAGTGCAAGTACACCGATTGCGTCGAAGTATGCCCGGTGGACTGCTTTCATGCCGGCCCGAATTTCCTCGTGATCGATCCCGACGAGTGCATCGATTGCACTCTCTGCGAACCCGAGTGTCCGGCCAACGCGATCTACCCCGAAGACGACGTTCCTGCCGGCCAGGAACATTTCATCGCGTTGAATGCGGAACTGGCCAAGGCCTGGCCGGTACTGACCGAACGCAAAGACCCGCCTGCCGACGCCAAGGACTGGGACGGCAAGCCGGGCAAGCTGAATCTGCTGGAGCGCTGAGCCCGAAGGCTCAGCCCAGCCGCTCTCGCAGCACCGCAACGACGCGCTGCACCGCCGAAGAACCTCCGCTGACGCTGACGCGGCTGCCGCTGCCGTCAGCGCTGACGCCGATGTTCACGGTATCCGTCACAGTTTCGACTTTCTTACGCGTGAACAGCCGTTTGAGGAAGCCGCCTTCGTCACGGACACGCTTCGTCGTCACCGACAACGAATACGTATGCGCGCTTTCGTCACGCGCCGTGATGCTGCCGAGATCGCCGGCACGTTCGAGCGCCGTGCCGACACGCTGCCAGGTGCTGTCGACGGTATCGGCGACGCTGAGGCCATCGATGCCGGTCGGGCCGCCGGCTCGGGCCGATGCGCGCGTCGTACCGGCTGCCGGCACGACGAGCTCGCCGCGACTCGGCGGCGCTTCGAGATCCGGCGGGATCTCCAGCGGACGGGCTTCCGCCGCCTTGTCCCATTCGGACTTCGACTTGAACAAGCTGCAACCACCCAGCAGGGGAATCAGCGCGACAAGCAGCGCCATTCGTATCGCGGACTTCGAGTTCACGGGAAAACCTTGATCAGTGGACGGTGGAGCAGAGACGTCGCGTCAAACCGCGGCATCTTGCAGGTTCATCAGCAGATCGCGCAAGCGATCGCGGTGGTCCAGGGACAGCTCGGTCAGCGGCAGACGCGGACGTGCGCTGCCGAGGCCTTGCAGTGAGAGCCCCCATTTCAGCGGAATCGGGTTGGATTCCACCCCAAGCGCGTCGAACAGAGGCTGAAGCTGCGCATCGAGAGCTGCCGCCTCGTCGCGACGGCCCGCGCGCGCCGCATCGCAGAGCGCGCGAAACGGCGCGGGCACAAGGTTGTTCGCGACCGAAATCACGCCGTCGGCGCCAGCGAGCAGACTGCGCGCGGCGGTCGGATCGTCACCCGACAGCACGCGGAACGTATCGCTGCGCAGCGGCAGCAGATCAGCCATGCGCCGGGGATCGGCGACCGCTTCCTTGATGCCAACGATGTTCGGATGCGTCGCGAGCCGCGCCACGGTCGCCGGCAGCAGATCGCAACCGGTACGGCCCGGCACGTTGTAGAGAATGACGGGCAGGCCGGCCGAATCGGCGATCGCCGTGTAGTGCGCGTGGAGGCCGTCCTGCGTCGGGCGCACGTAGTACGGCGTGACGACGAGCGCCGCATCGGCGCCGAGCAGCTTCGCGTGCCGAGTCGCGGCGAGCGTCTTCGCGGTGTTCGCGCCGCCGGTGCCGACGATGGCTGGAATGCGGCCGTCTATTTGTCGTATGCCGCGTGCGACGAGTTCGTCGAACTCCGCTGCCGCAAGCGCATGCGCCTCGCCGGTAGAGCCCGCAATGACGACGCCCTGCGTACCGCCCTGAATCTGGCGTTCGATCAACCTCGTGAAGGCATCGAGGTCCAGCTTTCCGTCGGAATCGAACGGAGTCGCCAGCGCACAGATGCTTCCGGAAAGATTCAAAGCACGGGTTCCCGGCTCGGGACAAAGAGCGGCGCATGTTACTTGCGGCCCCCAGGTGTGGCAAGTATTCTGCGGCCACTGCCGGCGCGGTTCGGCATCACCTTCAGGCGACGCACGGATCGTGAAGCAAGCAGGTAAATCCGCCTTGACCGAAACCGCGCCACGCCCGCCGGCGAACGAGAATTACCTGCTCATCAACGCGTTCGCGCCGCAGCCCGAATCCCCGCTGGTCGCGGTCACACGACGCATCTCCGAATGCGGCTGCAACCTCGTCGATGCGCGCGTCGCCGCGCTGGGTTCGGACGTCTCCGTGCTCGCCCTCGCGGTCGGCCCCTGGGACGCGATCGCGAAACTCGAGAACGCGCTGAACAAACTCGAGCGCGGCGAAAACCTGCGCATCACGCACTTTCGTACCGGCCCCAAGCCGGTGCAGAACACGCTGCTGCCCTACGTCGTCGAAGTCATCGCGGCCGATCGGCCCGGCATATTGCACCAGCTCGCGGAGTTTTTCGGCCGCCGCGGCATCACCATCGAACAACTGCATTCGTCGCGCTATCGCGCGATGCAGACCGGCGCGGACATGTTTTCGGCGCAGGTCACGATCGGCATTCCGTCGACGACTCACATCGCCGCGCTGCGCGACGATTTCCTCGAGTTCTGCGACGGATTGAATCTCGACGCCATAATGGATCCGATGAAGTTCTGAATATGCTCGAACCCGGCGACAAGGCTCCCGCGCTGACCGGTACGACCGCCGACGGATCCCCGCTGAAGCTCGCTTCGCTTCGCGGAAAATGGGTCGTCGTATACTTCTACCCAAAAGACAACACGCCGGCCTGCACCAGCGAGGCACAGGATTTCCGCGACCTGCAGGCAGATTTCGAACGACGCGACGCGGTCGTGATCGGCGTGTCGCGCGATACCGCACGCGTGCATGCCAATTTCGCCGCGAAGCAGAAACTCTCCTTCGCGCTGATCGCGGACACCGACGAAACCTGGTGCAAGGCATTCGACGTCATCCACGAAAAAGTGCTGTACGGCCGCCGCTATCTCGGCATCGTGCGCAGCACCTTCCTCATCGACCCGGCCGGCCGCGTCCACAAGCGCTGGAGTCCGGTCAAGGTGCCCGGCCATGCGGCCGACGTGCTCGGAAACATCCCGAGCGCGTGAACGCGCCCGTCCACGCACGCAATTCGGCGACGCCGGCCAGGGCCGGCGCCCTTCTCTCCCCCACGCTCGAGGCTGACGCATGACCCGAGGCAAGCGCATCTACGTGCTGGACACGAACGTGCTGATGCACGATCCGACCTCGCTGTTCCGCTTCGAGGAGCACGACGTCTTCATACCGATGACGGTGCTCGAAGAACTGGACAATGCAAAAAAAGGTACTTCGGAAGTCTCACGCAACGCGCGCCAGGTCAGTCGTTTCATCAACGAGCTGATCGAGCACGGCGGCGATCGCAAGATCGAGGAAGGTCTCGATCTGGTCTCGCCGCAGGGCGTGAACCTCCAGCGCGGCAAGGCCGTCGGGCGACTGTACTTCCAGACGCGCACGCCGGAGACCACGTCGGGCAAGGTCAAGGCGGACAACCAGATCCTCGCCGCCGTACTGATGCTGCGCGAGCTCTATCAGCGCGTCCCGGTCGTGCTGGTCAGCAAGGACATCAATCTGCGCATCAAGGCGTCGATCTACGGCATCACCGCCGAAGACTACGAGAACGACCGCGCGCTCGACGACTTCAGCCTGCTCTACTCGGGCCACACCGAACTCGCGGAAGGCTTCTGGACCTTGCACCAGAAGGACCTGAAGTCGTGGCAGGAGCGCAACCACACGTTCTACGAGATCAAGCTGCGCAAGGACGAGAACTGGTTTCCGCACCAGTGCCTCTACATTCCCGACGGCGACGACATGCTCGAGCTGCGCGTGATCGAAGTCCGCGAAGGCCGCGCACGCCTGCGTCTCATGGACGACTACACGGGCTCACACAATGTCTGGGGCATCTCGGCTCGCAACCGGGAACAGAATTTCGCACTCAACCTGCTGATGGATCCCGAAGTCGACTTCGTCACACTGCTGGGCACGGCCGGCACCGGCAAGACCCTGCTGGCGCTCGCGGCAGGCCTCGCGCAAGTCATGGACCAGCAGCGGTATCGCGAGATCATCATGACGC